>DATIIG010000046.1:0-13613 GCA_035479835.1 Saccharimonadales bacterium (SeqCode)
TTAAAAGAGTAACGGAAGTTTTGGATAGCTGGATAGAAGCGGGAAGCGCTTCTTTTGCAGAAAGGCATTTTCCTTTTGAAAAGAGCGAAAAATTGGAAGATTTTTTTCCACCGGATTTTATTGCAGAATATACTGGACAAATTAGAGCTTGGTTTTATGTTTTGCACGTAATTGGAGCAATTCTTTATGAATCACCAGCGTTTAAAAATGTTGTAGTTGAGGGAGTAATATTGGGTACGGACGGAAGAAAAATGAGCAAAAATTACGGAAACTACCCTGACCCCAAAGACTTATTGGAAAAGTACGGCGGCGACGCCTTGCGGTTGTACTTGATGAGTAGTCCCGTGGTGATGGGTGAGGATATGGTAATTTCAGAAGAAAGTTACCGTCTGCAGGTACGCGGGATGATGCTTATTTTATGGAATGTTTATAATTTTTTTGTAACATACGCAACTGCAGATAAATTCGAAGCACGAAATTCGAAATTCGAAACATCGGAAAACGTTTTGGATCAATGGATTGTTTCGCTTTTGAACAAACTCATACAGGATGTGACGGAAAGTTTGAAAAAATATGATACCGTTTTTGCAATCGAGTCGATTAAAAAATTTATCGATGATCTCTCAACTTGGTATATCCGTCGAAGCCGGGATCGGGTCGGCACTTCAGCGGAAAATGAGGAAGATAAAAACGCATTTTATCAAACATGCTATGAAGTTTTAACAACGCTTTGCAAAATCCTTGCTCCTATAACGCCGTTTCTTGCGGAAGAAATGTACATAAACTTAACAGGAGAGGAATCAGTACATCTAACAGAATGGCCTATTGCAAATAAGGCATTGATTAATAAGAATATTGAACGAGAAATGGTCCAAGCAAGAATGGTTGTAGAAAAAGCCCATGCTGCAAGAAAAGAAGCAGGAATAAAAGTTCGTCAGCCACTAAGTTCACTAGCTACACTTACTCCTGTTCCTCTGAGCGAAACTGTGTCGTTGATTAAAGATGAAGTAAATGTTGTTGATTTTGAAAATAAAAAAGGTGATTTCTATTTAAGCTTAGATACCAATTTAACTGATGAACTTATTGCTGCGGGAAAATCAAGAGATATCATTCGGCAAATTCAGGAAGAGCGAAAGAAGTTGGGAACAAGTTTAGCCGAAAAAGTAAATGTAACGCTTCCCGACTGGCCTGAGGAGTTTGAAAATGAGATAAAGAAAAAAGCACTCGTGCAAAACTTAGAAAAAGGCGACAAGTTTTCCGTTTCGCGTGTTTCATGAGCAAAACCGGTACGTATTCCATCGATTTTTCACTGCTTGCCCCGGTGGCAATTCTCGTAGTTTTGGGACTCACGACACTTTTTTCGGTTAATATTGATTTTTTCAAAAGTCAGATTATTTTTTTAGTTTTTTCCGTTCTGGCATTTCTTTTTTTCTCAAGACTTAACTATAAAATAATTGAGTACTACGCGGTGCCGGTATATGTAATTTCACTTGTTTTACTGTTTCTCATTCTGATTGTGGGTATCGAAAGTAGAGGGGCGGTGCGATGGCTTGAGATTGCGGGATTTCGTATTCAGTTTTCGGAGATTTTCAAACCGTTTCTGGCAATCATTTTTGCTTCATTTATCGCAACACGCGAAAAACTCGACGCGGGAGTTTTTCTAAAAACTATTCTTTTTCTTCTTCCGGTATTTCTGTTTATTTTTCTCCAGCCGGATCTGGGAAACGCGATTATTTATCTTTTTGTCGTTTTTTTGTCCCTCATAATTCTGGGATTTCCGATCAAATATTTTGTCGGGGCGGTTTTACCCGGGGTTTTGCTTTTGCCCCTTGTACTTCGCTTTACGCATGGGTATCAAAAGCAGCGCATTGTTACCTTTCTTCACCCCGGCGCGGATCCGCTTGGGACCTCATACAATGCCATACAATCAATTATTGCGGTGGGTTCGGGTATGTTCACAGGGAGAGGACTTGGACAGGGGACACAGTCGGGACTGCGGTTCTTGCCCGAGCGGCACACCGATTTTATTTTTGCCACACTTTCCGAGGGATTGGGATTTATCGGAAGCATACTTGTGATCGCAGCATTTATATTTCTTCTCTATAGAATTTATGTAATATTTACCCGAAGCAGTGATAAATTCAGCAGAACGTTTGCTATTACCGCGTTTTTTCTTATTCTTGTGCAGTTTTTTGTGAATATCGGCATGAATATCGGTGTTTTGCCCATTGTGGGTGTTACATTGCCTTTTGTTTCCTATGGAGGAAGTTCACTTCTTTCCAGTTTTATACTTCTTGGGATGCTTTCGGCGGTTTCCCGAAACGTCAAGCGCGAAGATGTGGTAGAAATACGATAATACTTAGGCGACTGCTTCTTTTACGCGGTCAAAAAATGTATCAAATTGCTCCGGATACCGCGCGGCAGCAGCCAGCGCAATAATCCCTACCTGAGCAGGTCCGTTAATTTGTGTCGGCGCATGAGGATTTGGATCCATATCGCCCATCACTTCTGGTCTCGTAATTCTTTCTTTTTTCCAAATTTTACTCCATTCATCATCAATTTTTCTAATGCTGGGATGTGCGGCAACAAGCATATCAATTCCAACCATCCCAGATGTATCCACTTGTAATGATATATTCGGATCTGTCTTATTTTCTTCTGCCCTTTGTAAAATATCACCAGAAACTTCCTCCGGTAATTTAGGTCCTAACTCATCGAAAATAAGTCCTCGCTGTCCGCTGCTACTTTCGCCAATACGGCAAAGAGGCACAAGCAGTTTTCTCTGCAGATTATCTAAGGCAGCTAATTCTTCAGCAAGTAAGCGTGGATCGTAACGACGCTTGAGTATTTCAATAACGGATGAATCACCGATGCTAATATCGACCTCATATGTTTGCGTTTTTCCTTGAACAACAAACCGGTAACTATACATACCAATACGATGAATGGATTTGATAGGTTCTTGTTTCGGAATAGTAAAGTATCTAGTACCTTCTCTCAAAAGAAATTGATCCAATGGTTTTTTAACCGATGTATCTGCGTACTGCATAATTTTCTCCTCATCGTATGCGTCCGGTTCTTGTGCCGTTTTGGGTTTTCTTACCTTTTCTCTGGCTGCCTCCAAAGCATACGGAGCTAATACATGATGTGGAACTTGTCTAAGATTGTTTCGTGTTCTTCTTCGTGTCCCTCCATATCGTCTTGTTTGATTAAATACCGCTTGTGCCAAATGAGCATCACCGATATGGAAAAAGCGCGTGAGATAAGTAAAATCAGCTGGAACCTCTCCGTTTAGCATACGCATTGCGCGTTGAGCTTCTTGAGTAACATCAACATATGGTTGAAGAGTTAACTCTGGCAAAGGGCTTAAATCATCAATTTTATCTTGTAAAGACTGTCTTTTACCCGATATGTTTTTATAATCAATCTCGTTAGAGAACAAATCGCGTTGCTGCGGTAAAGAATGAAAAAACATTTCCCATAAGACTCCTAGCTGTTTAGCATGTCTTGCTTCTAATTTTTTTGCTCCTTCAATATTACGTGTGGCATTCAGAATATAATCTATATCAATATAAACACCATACATACCTTGATAACTGGATGATATTGCAGACAATCGATTGTGCAACATTTTTCCGGTGAGCGGTGGGAAGGCAATGACATATTCCTGCCCGCCGGGGCGTGGAATCGAATAAATCGAAACATGATCTGAGGCAATCGGATTATCTTTGTTTTCATCGCCGAGTAAATCAACAAGCGGCACGTCGTAAGCCACGCGCAAGGGCTCGGCTGCTTTTATATCGGGTCGGGAAGATCTTTCAGCTATAGTCATCCGTATGAGATTATATGGTAGTTTAGTTCTTTTTACAATAATCGGTGACAAAAAGGTCAAGTTTTGCTATAATAGCCGATATGGAATACGCAGTTGTCAGATCGGGCGGGAAACAATATAGGGTAGCACCGGGTGATATTATAAAAATTGAAAAAGTCGCGGGAGCGGCAAATGATCCGTTTGTCTTCAGCGAAGTTTTGCTCCACGTTACGGACGGAAAAACACACATCGGCAAACCTACTATTAGCGGTTTAAGCGTCAGCGGTGTAATTCTGGCGCAGGAACGGGGAGAGAAAATTCGCGTTTCGCATTTTAAAGCAAAAGCGCGCTACCGCCGCGTTACCGGACATAGACAACATCTCACCAGCATAAAAATCAGCGCAATTGGAGCAGGTTCAGCAAAAGCAGCGACAAAACCGATAGCAAAAGCCAAACCTGCCGCAGCAGCCAGAAAAACGACAAAAAAAAGTTGATATAGTTTGTAATCTTGACATCCGTGAAAACCCACGGTACAATAATTCCAGTTTTCACAGTTAGTTTTTAATACAAAGATATGGCACATACAAAAGCACAAGGAGCAGTAAAAGGAAATAGAGATTCAATTGCCAAACGCTTGGGTATCAAACTCTACGGCGGTCAGAAGGCAATTTCCGGAAATATTATCGTGCGGCAAAAAGGCACGAAATTTTTTGCGGGGTCAAACGTCTCAATGGGAAAAGACTTCACGCTTTTTGCCATAGCTGACGGCACGGTTAATTTCAAAACAAAAAACGGCAAAAGAGTGGTTGAAATAACAAACGGATAATGGAAGATAGAATTTTTGAGCTCGAAATACATTTTTTACAGGCAAATCCTCTTCAGCCCCGCGGCATTATTTCTCCCGATTCCCTCAATGACTTAGTTGAATCAATCAGAGAACAGGGAATACTTGAACCCATCGTTGTGGCAAAAACACCGGCCGGTTATCAGATTATCGCGGGTGAGAGGCGCTGGAGAGCGGCAAAAGTTTTGGGGCTTGCGAAGGTGCCGGTCGTAATCAGAGAGACTACTCCGCAGGGAATGCTTGAAATGTCAATTGTAGAAAACGTCCAGCGCGAAGACTTAAATCCGATCGAGCGCGCACAAGCTTATAGACGTTTGATAGACGAATTCGGTTTAGGAACCAATGAAGTTGCAAAAAAAGTCGGCAAAAGCGCCCCAACGGTCAGTAATACGATTCGGCTATTGTCACTTCCGGACGCGATAAAAGACGCGCTTGTGGCAGGTGTAATCACAGAAGGACACGTGCGACCGCTTATTTCTCTGGGCGACACCAAGCTCATGCTTGAGCTTTTCAAAAAAATTCTTCGAGAAAACAGCACCGTACGCGACACCGAAGAACTTGCGAGGAAAGCAAAAGGTGAAATTCAGAAAAAAGAGCCGCACAAAGGAAGAGACAAGCTCTGGGTTCCGGAGCTGGATGAAATGGAAAAAACACTCATCGAGACAAAAAAGTTTGATAAAGTTTCATTTTTCCAATCCGGAAAAGAAGCAAGAATGACGATAATATTCAAAGGCGACGCGGAGTTCACAGGACCGAAGCTGAAAAAGGTATACCAAATCCTCAAAGACGAGCCCATTGACGGTCAGGCTTAATACGGGTTTCGGATTAGCTCCATTTTGTTGGGCGGCCAGTAGACAAAAAACGACTCACCGATCAGCAAGTCTTTTTTGACAAATCCCCACTCCCGTGAATCGGAACTATTCGGCCTATTATCTCCCAAAACAAAATACGAGTCCTCAGGTACTGTGACTTGTGCTCCTTCGGCAAGGAAACTACCGCCGTATGTTTTAACATTGGGGTCAAGGTATTTATTTTCGTTGAGCAGTGTCCCGTTTCTGTATACACTGCCGCTTTTGAGCATTATTTGGTCTCCTGCCATGCCGATGACGCGTTTGATAAAATCCTTGTCAGGTTCTTTGGGCGCGGTAAAGACAACCACATCACCAAGCTGCGGCATTTTGAAATGCAGAACAACAAGATTGGTTAAAATATATTCACCGTCCTGATAGTTGGGATCCATTGAGTGTCCGTTAACCTGGAAGGGGCGGAAAAGAAAAATGTAGATGACAAGAAAGACCGCAGCGGCCAGAAGAAGGGTTTGTACGCTGTCAACAAGAAACGCCCAAATCTTTGCCAAAATCCCCATAAAAATCCATTGTCGCTAATTTTTAGAGTTTTGTCAAACTTTAGGCTTTGTGATAAGATAACTGCATAATTTACGGGCGCATAGCTCAGCTGGTTAGAGCGTTGCATTCACATTGCAAAGGTCTCTGGTTCGAGTCCAGATGCGCCCACAATAAAGATGATATGAAGATTATTTTTTTCACCCGCTATTTTTATCCGCATATCGGAGGAGTAGAGAAGCACGTCTTGGAACTCTCCCGCCGATTGGTTGCAAAAGGACATACTATTGTAATAGTTGCGGAGGAACTTAATAAGTCTTATAGTATTAATAAGCATTCAGGTACCGCAAGTGCCACGCTGACGGGGAAAGACAAGTCAATAAAAATCTATCATATCCCAGTCGGCAATAATAATTGGTTCAAAAAGTTTAGAATTTGGTTCTGGATTTGGTCTCATAGGAAACTTATTCAGGACGCTGATGTTATTCATTGTCACGACGTCTTTTTCTGGTATCTTCCCTTCAGGTTTTTGTTTCCCGCTAAAAAAGTTTATACCACATTTCACGGATATGAAGGGAACAGGCAGCCGACCAAGCGAGCGGTATTTATGCATTATCTTGCGCAGAAGCTATCCCGCGGAAATATCTGTGTAGGACAGTTTCTCGCCAAATGGTACGGTACAAAACCCACCCTGGTTACCTACGGTGCAACGCATGCTGTCTCCAAGATCGATTTTTCACGTAGACTGGTGTCAAAAAAGAATATACGTGCGGTATTTACCGGTCGGCTGGAGGAAGAAACTGGAATACTTGAATATTTAAAAGCGGCAAAAATTTTACAAGACAAAGGATATAATTTCAATTTGCAAATTGTCGGAAACGGAAGCCAAAGAAGGGAATGTGAACAGTTTTGTTTATCGAACAAATTAAATGCGCAATTCACTGGATTTGTACCTAATCCGGAAGATTTTCTTCTCAAAGCAGATGTTGCTTTTGTTTCAAGATACTTAAGTATCCTCGAAGCGCTATCGCGAAAAATACCCGTATTTGCGTTATATAACAACGCTATCAAAAAAGACTATCTGCAGATGACACCGTTTGCAAAGTGGATAAAAATTGCGACAAATGCGCAAAAACTTTCTAAAGACATTGAGGAGTTTATTAAAAACCCGAAATCAGTTGAGCAAGATGTCAATGACGCATATCTCTGGGCAAAAGGCCAAACGTGGGAAAAGCTTGCCGATCAATACCTGTGGTTATGGAAGCAAGCGTAGTTTAATCCTCCTGCTGAGAAGTACAATAAATACTACCGTGAGTGAGAGTAAACTTAAAAACTTTCCGATTGTGCGATCCGGTGTTTGATCGAATACGACGGATATGTTATGCTCACCATTTGAAAGTGAAAACGCTATAATGCCTGGATGCGCTTTCAGAAATTTAACCGGCACCGGTTTTCCGTTATCAAAAACTTTCCATCCCGGAAAATACCACGTGTTTTCTTTCAGCAAAACGTTAGTACTTGTACTAACGAAATAGCTATGTAGCGTTGTTTTTCTTTTAAGTTCTTTCAAATTAGCGCTTCCCTCTAAAACTTCCAGGTGACTTTGCGGAATTTGTGACATCCATGAAATTTTCGGATTGGTCCAGAGCGGTTTTGCCGGCCAGAGACCCTCTCCCTGACTTGTGCTGTAGGGAAGATTGTTTTGAAGTGTTTGATCTGTAATCGTTGAGATCACGCGTCTGTTTCCCCAGTTAAGAACTGTCGGAATAACTGCGAGCAAAACAATTATCAAAAGAAAAGGTTTATTATTATAAACCTTCGTAATTATCGCTCCAAGTATGCTTACAAAAAAAACCGCAAGAACAAGAAGACGATACGAAAACTGAAAGTTTAACAGTATCGGAAACAGGTACCAGAGAGGTTTTGAAATCGTGTTCATCATGAAAAAAATGATAAAAAAACTGATCAGTGAAAAAAGAAAAAGCAATTTGGTTTGTTTGTTTACTTTCTTTTTGAAAAAAAGATACACACTGAGAAAAACAATAAGCCACTGAGTATAACCGAGAACAAATGAAAGTTGACCCAGAGGACCCTGAAAAAGAAAACCGTAGCGCCAAGGAGAATAAAAAAATTCCCAAAACTTGGGAAACACAATGGTTGCATTGAAATACTGAAGAGCAAACTTACTTTCAATAAGTACAGGAAGCCAGTAGAACGAAGAAAGGCAAAGTCCCAGAACAAAGGAAAACAAACCAATGAATAATTGTTTGCGATTTCGTTTAGACTGCCAGAGGAGCAAAAAGTAGAAAAATATAAAGGGCGAGGCGGCAAGAGAGATTGCCTGGTGTGATAGGATAAGTGCCGCCAGAGCAAGGCTTTCCAGAATATACCAGCGCTTTTTATTAGTTTTGGTCATTTGAAAGACGCATAGAAAGTTCAGCGGCAGAAAAACAAACGACAGAACTTCCCCGATTGCCACGCGGTAATGAAGATCAATAAGATGATACGGGGCGAAAAGATAAAAAATTGACCCGACAAATGCGCTGAGTTCTCCCAGTTGCTTTTTTAGCCATGCAAACATCAAGGCGCCGGAGGCGAGAAAAGATAGAGCAAGAAAAACCTTAAGAGAAACTATAAAACTCAAACCAAGACTATGAACAAATACGACGATGTAATACGGAAGCGGGTACGTAAATAAAAATAAGGGGTACCCGTATGTCGCGTTTAAATCTCTTGCCCAAGCAGCAGGAAATGACCCGTCAGCTAGCGTTGCGGCAAGCGACATGGATTTATAAATGTTATAGTTAAAATCACCGCTTTCGTATACGCCGTTTCTGAAGATACTGATAAGAGGAAGAAGTGAGAAAAGAAAAAAGATAATAAAATAATTAAATTTTCTCTTAGGATATACGAGACGGTATGTCAGTACTGCGATCCCAAAAAGGGCAGTGGCAGCAAGATTTATCAAAACCATGTGGTAAGTCGAGGGCATACTGCTATAATATACAGGATGCAAAAAAAAGCAACAACATCTTTTATCTGTACGGTTTTGGATGAAGAGAAATCGATAACGGATCTTCTTGAGAGTTTAAAAATTCAAACGGTAAAGGCAAATGAAATCATTTTTGTTGACGGAGGAAGTCATGATAAAACACCTGAGCTGCTTAAGGATTCTAGTTTAAAGCATAAATTTTTTAAAGAAAAAGGAAACAGGGCAATCGGCAGAAATTTCGGCATTGAGAAAGCTGATGGAGATATTATTTTGGTAACGGATGCGGGTTGCATGCTTGATAAAAATTGGGTGAAAAATATAACCGAACCCTTCGGAAAAGAAACGGTTGACGTTGCTGCGGGATTTTATACTCCCATTACAAAAAATATTTTTCAGAAATGTCTTGCAACATATACCAGCGTTATGGCGGATAGGGTTGATCCGAAAAATTTCCTTCCTTCTTCGCGTTCTGTTGCGTTTAGAAAATCCGCATGGAAAAAAGTAAATGGGTATCCGCAGTATCTGGATACATGTGAGGATCTGGTATTCGCGAAAAAGCTGAAAGAGCATGGATGCAAATTTGTTTTTGTCAAAGAGGCGATTGTACACTGGCCTCAACGGAAAAATATTCTTGAAGCATTTGTTCAATTTTTCCAATATGCCAAAGGTGACGGTAAGGCTCGTTACTTTAGAGCGCAAACGCCGTTTCTTTTTTTTCGGGATATTGGTGCGATTGTTATATTTTGTGCTGCGTTTATAACAAAATCGAAAGAGCTCGCAGGTATTACTTTAATTTTATTTTTTCTTTACGTTTTATGGTCTATTTCGAAGAATTACAGGTATATAAAAAATCCGCAAGCATTTATTTATTTGCCATTCCTTCAGATTGCATCTGATATCGCGGTCGGAATAGGAATGACAATTGGACTGCTACAGAGTCTTTTTATTTCTCATAGAACAAATAAAAACCCAACCGAATAAGTTTGATATAGGATAGATTTTTGAAAGCGGATAAAGAACCGTTAAAAAATTATACAAACGGGTCCGCATGCTTTTTCCGTTTTTTACATATCCTATTTCCGTTTTAATACTTCCATTAAATTCATGTTCTCTGAAAAGTTCTTTTAAATATCCAAGTGTGGGTTCGTTAACGTGTTGTATTTTTTCTTCCCGGGTTCTTGGGTCATCAGGCAGCGGGGGATATGACACATGTTTTATCTTTCTGTCGATTGAGGTTAAAAATTTATTGACCGGTAAAATGTAGAGCGGATACGTGTAATTATATAGTAGCTTGTTTGTTCCGGTATGAACGAATAGTAAACCGTTTGGTTTGAGAACTCTTTTTAACTCCTTCATAACTTTATTGAGTTCAGCAGGATATAAATGTTCAAATAAGTCGATACAAATCGCAGCATCAAAAAAATTTTCTGAAAAACTCAAAGCATTTGCATCTTGACGCAAAAACTTAACGTTATTTTTAATACCTTTATCCGCAGATGATTTAATTTCATTTGCCAGATCGATAGCATCTTTTGAATAATCAATTCCGATAACCTCACCAGCTTTTTTAGCAAGAAATAAGCTTATATCTCCTCTGCCGCAACCCAAATCAAGAACTTTCATGACAGAGGTTATGGGGAGACTGTCCAGTAAATGTTTAACGCGCGGATGAAGACGTTGTCCTTTTGACTTTTTAAATTCTTCAGATCCGAGACAAACGGACAGGTAATAATTTTTATCGTAAATTTTTGAACTAACCTGTTTTTGCAAAGTATTTCTTTGTTTCATACAAAAGAATGGGAATTGTGAGCGCGTAAGATACGACGATGCATATCGCAACTCCCTCCATTTGCCAGAGTCTTGCAAAGGGATAGATAAGCACCGCGATTAAAGCAAAGTTTATTATACTAACTTTTGACAAGAGTCCGGGTTTGCCGATTGCAAGAAAAAAAGGCCCGAGCGGCCCAAGACTTGCCCGAAGAAAACCGTATAATGATAAGATTTGAAGTATACGAGCAGCACCGATCCACTTTGATCCGAAGATAAGAAAAAGAATTCTCTGAGGAAAAAAGAGAAATAAAAGAGTGGCAAAAAGCGCCGGGATACTGACCAAGATTATATTTCTGGTAAGTGTTTGTTTTAGCTTTGTATGTTGGGTTTGTAGTGTTGAGAATAAAGGGAATAAGACTTTTGAAATCGTATCGGTGATTTCGCTAAACGCTACATTTGCCAGTTTGAACGCAATGTCGTAAAGTCCCAAAACTGCCGCACCGAAAACTCTGCCGATAAAAATATTATCAATTTGTGTAGTCAGATATGAAAAAATGCCGCCCAATGTCAAATATTTTCCGTATGAAAATAAATTTTTTGCATGAGACTTGCTAAAAGGGCGCGAAAAATCAGGCTTTACAACAATAAAGGAAAAAAGCGTTTGACACAGGTTTCCTATCAAAAGCGCAAAAATCAGACCTTTCACGGAATGAAGGGTAAATGAAAAATAGATTGCAAATGAAGCGTTAATAAGAGTCGGGACAAATCGGTAAAGAAATTCTTTATGAAAGTCAAGATTTTTTTGAAACAGAAAAACAGAAGGGTTTTCAAATCCGTCAATAAGCGGAATAAGTGAGATATAGATAAGCAGCTCGGAAAGGTTTTGGGATTTGAAAAAAATGCCGACCAGATGTGCCGTAGCAATACTGATAAGCGTTAATATGGCGCCGCGCCCAATATTTACAATCCATATTGTCTTTGCAAAATCTTTGATATCTTCCTGCATGTGAATAAAGGCATATGAAAAACCCGTTTCGCTCATCGTTTCAAGTATATTTATGGTTGCCGTAGCAAGAGCAAATATGCCAAAATCTGCAGGGGATAAAAGGCGGGTTAAAAGAGGAAGTTTAAAAAAATCGATACTTCTGGTAGTAAAACGAAGCATTGCAGCCCAGAAAGCGGCAGTAAGCGTTTTTTTTCTTAGGGACATGTTACTAGGTATTATGAGGCTAAAATGCTATAATTGCAACCGCGGATGAGAATTGCACTTTTTCACGAGTTAGACCCGCGAAGCGGGGCCAGAAAAGCAGCAAACGAGCTGACAAAAGTCTTACAGAAACGACACATTGTTGATTTATATCTTGTAGATCAAGCAAAATCATCAGATGAAGCAGCTTTTTATAATAGGGTTTACTTTTATCCTTTTGCTGTCAAAAAGTGGCATGGAAAAAACTGGAGAGCAAAGCTTTATAAAGATAGTATAGAGTTGTTTAAGTTGTATCAGCTTCATAAAAAAATTGCATCTGATATAAGAAAGCGAAATTATGATGTAGTTTTTGCTCATCCATCTCGATTTACGCAAACACCGTTTCTTCTTCGTTTTCCAAACACAAAAAAAGTTTATCTGACTCAAGATCCGCATTACAGGCTCATCTACGAGAAGGTATTTGCATTACCCAAAAATGTTAAAGGGACGCGCAGGATATATGAGTACGTAAATAGATTTATAAGAAAAAAAATTGACAGAAAAAATGTCATCGCTGCCGATTTGCTTTTTGCCAATTCTTTGTATTCAAAAAAAACCATTAAAAAAACATACTCTCTGGAAAGTAAACTTGTTTACTTGGGAGTTGATGCGGCATTTTTTACACCGGCTCATGTAAAAAAAGATATTGACGTTTTATATATCGGCTCAAAAGACATTGCAGACGGATACGACCTTTTACATAAAGCGTTAAAATTTATAAAAAGAAAACCGAAAACCTACGAAAAGTTGTTTGAGAATAATTGGATAAGCGATAATCAGCTTCGTGATCTTTACAGGCGTGCCAAAATAGTTGTTTGCCTTGCTCGTGATGAACCGTTCGGACTTATTGCGCTTGAGGCAGGCAGTTGTGGCGTGCCGGTTATTGCGGTAAATGAGGGCGGATATAAAGAAACGGTAAATGAGGGCAAAACAGGGTATCTTATTGCAAGAAATTCTAAAATTCTTGCTGAAAAAATTTCACATCTGCTTGACAATGAAACCTTGCGAGCTGAAATGGGAAGAAACGCACGCAAAGTCGTAGCGGAAAACTGGACGTGGGAAAAAAGCGCAAAGCGAGTTGAAGTGTTATTAAAAATATGAAACCAGAACTTTCTATTATTTTTGTTTACTACAATACACCCGAGGAGATTATCGGTGCGTTAAAAAGTATTTCTCAAGCAGTCGGGAGTATTTCATATGAAGTAATTATTGTTGATAATGCTTCATCTTCCGCTTTGCCCCCCGGAGTTTTCAAATTTCCTCATGTTACGGTAATACACAACAAATACAACCTCGGGTACGGCAATGCGTTAAATCAGGGAGCAAAAATTGCAAAAGGAAAATATCTTCTTCTTTGCAACCCCGATGTGGTGTTTGGAAAAAAATCTCTTTCGCTGCTTCTGGGAAAGCTTAAGTCAGACCCTAACATCGGTATTATCGGCCCCCAAATGCAAGGAAAAGATAAAAAAGTACAACAGAGCATAAGCGGATTTCCGCTGTTGCCAGATGCCATATTTGCCTTTTCCTTTCTCAACAAAGTTATGCCTTTGAATCCGTTTTCCAAACGATATTGGATGAAAACGGTAGATAAAACCAAAGAACAGGAA
>DATIIG010000047.1:0-3657 GCA_035479835.1 Saccharimonadales bacterium (SeqCode)
CATTTCCTTTTGGAAACACATTGCCAAGCTTTGACGCTGTTTTCCCCCTCAGTCAGTTTATTGATGAATATTTCGTGAGCGGAAAAGTGGCAAAAGTACAAGTTTTATCAACGAATTTTCAAAGTATTTTTACCCAAACGCCGATGCTTACAACTGTTTTGCCCGTTGAAATCGCAACTGATACCCGGTCGCATTTTTCTCTCTTTGAACCCGGTGAGCAGGAACTTTTGCCCCAAATGCTCAAGCATTATCTTGAAATGACGCTGTATCGCCATCTTCTGGAAAGTTATTTGTCTGAACAGGCGGCACGAATGCTTTCCATGCAAAATGCGACAAATAACGCAAATGATATGATTGAAGACTTAAAACTGGAGTATAATAAACTTCGCCAGGAGCGAATTACCAGCGAAATTCTTGATATTTCCAGCGCAAAAACAGTAAGTTAATATGCCAAAAAAAGTTATAAAAAAGACGAATAACAAATCACAAGCAACCGATAACATCGGTATTATTGTTCGCATTCAGGGACCGGTGGTTGACGTACGGTTTGAAAACAACCCCCCGCGTATTCATGAAGCGCTCATCGTAGATTTAGGAAACAAACAGGAACTTGTTCTTGAGGTAGCATCCAATATCGGAGACAATGAGGTAAAAACACTTGCGCTTGGTCCTACAGACGGACTGTCGCGCGGGACAAAAGTAAAAAGTACCGGCGCGCCGATTTCCGTACCGGTCGGAGCAAAAACGCTGGGGAGAATTTTTAACGTTTTAGGTGAAGCAACAGATGGACACCGTTTTGACAAAAAAGATAGAGCTGTCAGTTTTGCTCCTATTCATCACGCGCCGCCCCTTCTGATTGATCAGGAAACAAGACCTCAAGTGCTTGAAACCGGTATTAAAGTTATAGATCTTATCGCGCCGTTCACAAAAGGCGGAAAAATCGCGGTATTCGGAGGCGCGGGGGTCGGGAAAACCGTTATTGTGAAAGAGTTAATCAGGAACATCGCCATGGAACACAAAGGTCACAGCGTTTTTGCGGGCGTGGGAGAACGGACGCGCGAGGGAAATGATTTGTGGCTTGAGATGAAAGAAGCAAAAGTTCTGGATAAAACCGTTATGGTGTTTGGACAAATGAACGAGCCGCCCGCAAACCGTCTGCGCGTCGCGTTAACTGCATTAACCATGGCAGAATATTTCCGCGACGTCAAAAAAGAAGACGTTCTTTTATTTATTGATAACGTGTTCCGTTTTGCACAAGCCGGTTCTGAGGTTTCGGCGCTTTTGGGAAGAATGCCCTCTGCTGTTGGGTATCAACCGACCCTTGCCGCAGAAATGGGAGAACTTCAGGAGCGAATTACTTCAACAAAAAAAGGTTCAATTACATCCGTTCAGGCAGTGTATGTTCCGGCTGATGATTATACCGATCCGGCGCCTGTTACGATCTTTGCGCATTTGGACGCGACCATCTCTCTTGAGCGCTCGATTGCAGAACAGGGCATTTATCCCGCCGTTGATCCCCTTTCATCAACTTCCCGAATTCTTGATCCCAATATTGTTGGAGAGGAACATTACAACGTAGCGCGCGGTGTCCAGAAGGTTTTACAGCGCTACAAAGATTTGCAGGACATTATCGCAATTTTGGGAATTGATGAGCTCTCGGACGAAGATAAACTTGTCGTCGCAAGGGCCCGCAAAATTCAAAGATTTTTATCACAGCCCATGTTTGTGGCAGAGGTATTCACCGGAACGCCGGGTAAATATGTACGGGTTTCCGATACGATCAAAGGGTTCAAGGAAATTCTCGACGGCAAACTCGACAGCGTTCCCGAGCAGGACTTCTATATGAAAGGCGGAATTGAGGAAGTTAAGAAGAAATGACCTTTCACCTTGATATTATAACTCCCGAAAAAAATGTTTTCAGCAGTGAAGTGGAAGAACTGACGGTTCCTACAGTCAACGGGCAGATCAGTATTCTTCCCCATCATGTTGCTCTTTTAACGCAAGTAGTCAGCGGAGAGATGATTATAAAGCAGAAAGATAAAGCAGAACCCTTTGCCATTACGGGAGGGTTTCTCGAAGTCGCAGATAACAAAGTGAGCGTTCTGGCGGATTTTGCAATTCACGCGGAAGATATTTCCGTTGCAAAAGCAGAGGAAGCCAAAAAACGCGCAGAGCATTTGATGAGCGATAAAACTTCAGAACAGGATTTGCGCATGGCGCAAGCAGAACTCCAGAAAGCAATTCTGCAACTTCACATCGCACACAAACATAAAAGAAGAACGATACCGCAATAAGCAATGGCAATACTTACACTTCCCGGCCTCATTGACCCGCATGTTCACTTGCGCGACCCCGGGCAAATACAAAAAGAAGACTTTGCAACAGGAACTGCTGCTGCGATTGCCGGCGGATTTACGACAGTCTTGGATATGCCCAACAACGTCCGTTTGATAGACTCCGAGGAGCTTTTGGATGAAAAAATTGAGATTGCAAAAACAAAAATTTATTGCGACATCGGCTTTTACTTCGGTTCGCTTGGGAATAACATTGATGAGTTTGAGAAAATTTATTCAAAAGTTAAAGGTTTGAAACTTTTTTTAAGTAGTACTACCGGTGGATATATTATTGATAGAGATAGAGTCGAAACGGTTTTCAATGCATGGTCAAAAGATAGAATGATTTTACTGCATGCTGATAATGACTCCTTAGATTTTGCACTCGATCTTGCCGCAAAAACAGGAAACGCGGTTCATATCTGTCATGTGGCAACAAGAAACGATCTGGAAAAAGTTATTAAAGCCAAAAAGCAGGGTCTTAATGTTACCTGCGGAGTTACGCCTCATCATTTATTCTTAACTTACAACGACTTAGAAAAACTTGGAACTTTCGCAAAGGTAAAACCACCGCTTGCAACAGAAAATGATCAAAAATTTCTCTGGGAGAATCTGAAGAGTATTGATATGATTGAATCTGATCATGCGCCGCACACTTTGGAAGAAAAAAAATCGGAAAACTCACCCTATGGAGTTCCTAATTTGGAAACAACGCTCCCCTTGCTTTTAACAGCAATTGCAAACAGCAAAATTACTATTGATGAAGTTATTCGTCTTTGTCATACAGGTCCGGCAAAACGATTTAGTATTAATCTCGACACCGATACTAATGTGGAAATTGATACGGATGAGGAATATGTCATCAAAAACAAAAATTTGAAGACTAAATGCGGCTGGTCGCCGTTTGAGGGGAGAAAAGTTAAAGGAAAAATAAAAAAAGTTTTCCTGCGCGGCACAAAGGTCTTTGAAGATGATACAATATTGGTGGAGAAAGGTTTCGGACATGTGTTATGACAGGTATATTTTATAATGAGAAATGGAGCTATGAACAAAATTACGAAAAAGGTCCTGTCGCTCTAGAAAAATTAAAGCTACCAAGTTTTCAAAAATTAAATCAATCCTTCACGTTTCTTGGTTATCCGGTTTCACTCCCTTTTGGAATTCCTGCAGGCCCCCTTCTCAACTCAAAATTTATAAAAGCAGCGTTTGACTACGGATTTGCGATTTCAACCTACAAAACCGTCAGAGCTGACTCATTTCCTTCTCATCCGTTTCCGAATGTTTTATTTGTTGATGCAAAAGATGAGCTTCACCCCGACCGCAC
>DATIIG010000048.1:0-9482 GCA_035479835.1 Saccharimonadales bacterium (SeqCode)
CGACCGCACTTCACGCCTACTTGCCTCAAAAGATTCAAATGCACCAAAAGATCGTATCAGTATTACCAACTCCTTTGGCGTACCATCAAAGGTTGCCAGTATTTGGCAGGAAGATGTTAAGAGGGCAATCTCATATGAAAAAAAAGGCGACGTTTTAATACTTAGCTTTATGGGAACCGTAAAACCCGGCCAAACCCAAGACGAATTTATTGAAGACTTTGCGCTTGCCGCAAAATTAGCTAACGAAACCGGCGTAAAAGTCTTGGAAGCAAATCTTTCCTGTCCCAATATCGGCAACGAAGGCTTAGTTTGCTACAATTTGGATGTCACGCGGGAAGTTTGCGAAGCGATCAGAAAGAATATCGGCAATACAAAGCTTGTTCTCAAGGTAGGGTATTATAAAAATCAAAACGATTTAGATCGCCTCTGTGAAATTGCACAAAAATATGCACACGCAATTGCATCAATCAACACATTGCAGGTTGAGATTGTTGATGAGAAAGGAAATCAGGCACTACCCGGTAAAAATAGATTGAAAAGCGGTGTTTGCGGCGCAGGAATTAAATGGGCAGGGCTTGAGATGGTAAAACGATTGAAGGCGATCAAAGACCGAAAGGGCTACTCATTTGAAATAGTCGGAATTGGCGGTGTCATGACCGCAGAAGATTTTATGCAGTACAGAAATGCGGGAGCCGATGTAGTGCAATCGGCAACGGGCGCAATGTGGAACCCATATTTGGCATTTGAAATTGCTCAAAAAATGATACACTAACAATATGACTTTTGCGCAAAAACTTAATGCCACTATTGAAAAAAAGAATTCTCTGCTTTGTGTAGGATTGGATAGCGATGTTGAGAAGATTCCGGATCGCTTCAAAAAGGGAGATAAACTGCCGATTTTTGAGTTTAATAAATACATTGTTGATCAGACAAAAGATTTCGTGTGTTCATACAAATTAAACAGCGCGTTTTATGAAGCGCACGGACACAAAGGGCTTATAGATTTGCAATCCTCTATAGAATACATTCATATGCATGATATTCCGGTAATTCTGGATGCCAAACGAGCTGATATCGGAAACACAAATCTGGGATACGTACAGTTTGCGTATGACTATTTAAACGCCGACGCAATAACACTTCATCCGTATCTTGGAAAAGAGGCACTTCGGCCGTTTCTGGATCTGAAAGACAAAGGAAATGTTATTCTTTGCAAAACTTCAAATCCGGGTTCGGGCGAACTGCAAGATGTTGATGTAACCGGAGAACCGTTATATGCATATCTTGCCAAAAAAATCGTGAATGAGTGGAATACCAATGATAACTGCATGATGGTTATTGGCGCAACTTATCCCGAAGAGTTAAAAAAAATAAGAGAAGTCGCGCCCGATATGTTTTTTCTGGTTCCCGGCATCGGAGCGCAGGGCGGCGATTTGGAAAAGACACTTTTAAA
This sequence comes from Saccharimonadales bacterium (SeqCode), assembly GCA_035479835.1. Classification (GTDB taxonomy): domain Bacteria; phylum Patescibacteriota; class Microgenomatia; order Levybacterales; family UBA12049; genus DATIIG01. Next base: position 1,454 of record DATIIG010000048.1, read on the forward strand.
CGGCTTAAGAGCCGATAAATCGGGCTTGCTTATTGCCTCGTCTCGTGGCATAATTTTTTCAGAAAACCCGAAAGAAGAAGCACAAAAACTTCGCGATGAAATAAATAGATACCGATGAAAAACGTTTTGGATATCCTGAAACAGACGCATGCATTATTGACCGATGGTCATTTTGTCCTCACATCAGGACTACACTCGCCTATTTATATCAATAAAGACGCGCTATATCCGCACACTGATCAAGCCTCAAAAGTAGGAAAATTATTTGCTGAGATGTTTGCGGACAAAGATATTGATGTCGTCGCGGCACCTGCTCTGGGCGGTATTATTCTATCTCAATGGACCGCGTATCATCTTTCAAAACTTAAGAAAAAAGAAGTTCTCGGAGTCTACACCGAAAAAACTCCGGAAAAAGATCAGGTTTTCACTAGAGGCTATGACAAACTCGTGAAAGGTAAAAATGTATTAGTCATTGAAGATCTTACTACAACCGGAGGATCGGTAAAAAAAGTTGTCGATAGTGTCCGAAACGCAAGCGGAAATGTAGTAGCGGTCGGTGTTATGGTAAACCGCGATCCTGAAGGTGTAAACGAAGAGAAAGTTGGAGCTCCGTTTTTTGCACTTGGTGAACTCAAAGCGCAGGCTTACAACGAAAAAGATTGCCCGATGTGCAGAAGTGGCGTGCCGATAAACACAAGTGTCGGCCACGGAAAAAAGTATCTGGAAAGTAAAAAATAGCTATGAAACCAAATCTTGCTGAACTTGGAAACTTTGTTATCGATGCTAAAGACCGTTTGATTAAAGGGTACGCTAGCGGTGATTTGGCAGCGGCTCAAAGAATTATTAAGGGTGAGATAACAGATGGAGACCGAGAACGAACACAAAGACGGATGTTTATGGAGCAATACAGAGTTCCTACTCCTCTCACACCGCCATCTGGATTTGTACCAAAGTTTACACCAGAGCAGGTAGAACAAGGAGCCACGGACTGGGCATTAGGTATTGTTGAAAAGGAAATGATTAGAAAACAAAAATCCTCGCTTCGAAGATCGACTTAATCTTCTCTTGCCTTCTTTTGACAAATTAACTACAATATCTTTGTTGCCGATGTGGCTCAGTGGTAGAGCAAGTGTTTCGTAAACACTAGGTCGTGAGTTCGATTCTCACCATCGGCTCCGCATGCTATGGTATACGACTCAAGATTATCACGAAGCAGAGAGCGCAAAAGCAAGCAAACACTTTTCCTTACTCTTTTTGGGATCATTGTTTTTCTTGTTTTGCTTTTTAAATTCGGTATACCGTTTCTGGTAAACTTAAGCCTTTTCTTCTCCGGAGCAAAACAAACTGCAACTTCTCACAAAAATTCTCTTACATTTGTTGCCCCGCCTATTCTCAACCCCACATTTACTGCAACCAACACCGCGCAGATCAGCGTTTCGGGAACAGTGTCAAACGGCAAGGAAGATGTAGAACTTTTCATCAATGGAAATAAAAAAGATACGGTAACGGCAAAAGACGACGGAACATTTAAATTCGATAACGTTTCGCTTCAGGACGGCTCAAATGATATAAAAGCAAAAGCAAAAACAACAGACAATAAAGAAAGTGATTTCTCCGACTCACTTACCATAGCGCTTGTTAAAAAAGCACCTACGCTTAGCGTTGATGCGCCCTCTGACGGGCAAACATTTTCAAAAGATAACAACAATATTCAAGTTAACGGTAAAACTGATCCTGATATGAAAGTAACAGTCAACGGCTTTTGGGCAATTGTAGATTCAAGCGGTAACTACAAATACATGCTCACACTTCAAAAAGGAGATAATCAGATAAAAGTCGTTGCAACAGACCAGGCGGGAAACACTGCGGAAAAGAGTATAAAAGTCATCTACAACCCCTAAAACGAAATAAGTATCACTATCCACTCCAGTGCAAAAGGATAAAATAAACTGTTATTGAATAGACAGTCTACAAAAATCCCCCCAAGCGATGCAATAGTCAGTCCGGCAAACATTTTGTCTTTTTTGTTTTTGGGATACAGATTTTCAAACTGGAGTCGCAGCACTCGGTACCATAAATATACAAATGCAATACCACCGATAATGCCTGTTGTCGCAAGTACAAAAAGGAGGCTATTGTCGGTGCCCGCATCCGCATGACTTGTTATTGACCCTTTTTCGGTCCTAAATCCGTAACGAAGTTGCGCGTAGCGGTATGTATTAAATCCGACACCCAATATCGGGTTTTTTTGAAAAATAAACAATGCGTTTTTTGACGACTCAATTCGTGCTTCCGATGATACCACTCGAAATAAATTAATATTTTCAATGTAAAAATTTTTCGAAATCACAAGTACATAGAGGAGTGTGAATCCCAAAAGTGCAAGCAGCCACTTCTTTTTCCCTTTCAAAACCAGAAGCGTTACTGAGCTAACCAAAAGCATAATCAAAGCACTGCGCGAATATGTTAAATAAACCGCGATTAAGCTCAAAATTGAAAGAAATCCGAAAAGTATAGTTTTTTTTCTGTTTGCAATATATTCGATAAGAAAGTTAAGATTAAAAAGAAAATATAAAACAAGAAGCATTCCCGCAAAATTCGGATCAAGAACTGTTGAAAAAAGGCGGTACAAATGGTCATCCCATCCCAGGTAATACAAATTACGAAGATTGGGGTAGAAAAAATATTGAATATAACCAAGTGCCGTAAAAAGAAAACCTGAAACACCAAGTATAAACAAAACTTTCTTTTTGAATGTCAGATCAAAATCGGTTATGACAAAATAAAGTGAAATATACACGATAAATCGAACTAGGTAAGAAGCGGAAATGAACAGTTCTGCAGTTTTTAGCGTTTGAATTTGAAGAAGAAGCGATATCGCGCATACTGCAACAAAAATAAATATCGGTTTGGCAAACGGTTTCTGAAAAATTGACTTAAATTTTCTTGTCCAAATGACAGAAATAAGCCACGCAAGAAAGATAATACCAATTCCGATGTCATTTGCGCGAATTGCTACACCGTTTCCAAGCTGTACCCTCGCCACTTCTCCAAGCGGAAAAAGGATAAGTATTATCAAAAAAAGAAATGCTACTCTTTTTGCCATAAAAGCCACAGTTTTGCACGTACCAAAAATGAATGAAAACTCATAAGCATTGCAAGAACCAGTCCTTCCAACCCGTCAAGAAAGCCTCGTTTGATAAAATAATTCAAAGCAAATTTCGCTTTTGGATATATAATGACATTGAACCAATATGCTTTGACCTTTTTTTCATAAAGCTCCCTGCTGCGAAGCGTTGTGTAATAATTAATCTCGTGCAAAAACTGTGTAATTGTCTGGTGAGGATAATGATAAAGCGCATTTTCAAGCATATTTGTTTTACCTTTTATTTCCCACCGCTCATGCACCTTCCCTTTCCATTCTCCGCTGCCCTTTCTTGCCAACCTCAGAAGCTGCATATTCCCCGTTTCGCCGTACTTTAATTCTTTACCCCATAAAAAATCACGACGCTTTATATAAAAACCCGTTATCTGTTCACTCACGTACTGTACTTTTGTTTTTATCTCATCGGCAAGCTTCGCCGACACTATTTCATCCGCATCAACGAACAAAACCCATTCCCCTTTTACTTTTTCCAGACCGAAGTTTCGCTGAGCGGAAAAATCATCATTCAACTTCCTCTTAAAGATTTGTACGTTTTCTTTTTTAGCCCACGTTTCTAAAATCTCTCTACTCTTATCGGTTGAGTTATCATCAATGATGATAAGTTGATCACAAAACAAGAGATTATCCAGACATTTTTGTATTAAGGTTTCCTCGTTTTTAACAAGAACTATTCCTGTTATGCTCATATTGTTATTTTACTCCTTTCTCTTGGAAAATTCCCTGCGTAATAAAGAGTATTGCAAGCGCGCAAACATGAATAAACAATCTATCAATCGAACTCTGAGGATCATTGCCGGTGGTAAAACAGTATAAAAGAAAGTAAACAAAAAACTGCGAAAAAATAAAGTAAAGCAAAAGTTTTTGCTCAGGTTTTAAACAGCGCAAGGAGGCTAACAGAACTCCGAAGAATGCAACCCAAAGCAAATTCCAGTTTTTGATATTGAGAAACTCTTTCATGAACCCGATAATTGAATTCCAAGCCTTGTGTATGCTTAAAATCGTATGATGTCCTGAAAAATAGCTATAATGGAATGAACCGCTTCCTACAAATATCTGCCAACCGATTACCGGACACACTACAAATAAACCAGAAAGCAGGTGTTTGTACTTTTTCTTCTTCAAAGCAAAGTAAAAAATAGCAATTTCGACAATAAACGCAAATACAATTCCTTCATGTTTAACCTGTGTTGTTATCGCAAGAAATGCCGTTAAAAGAGCAAGAATTTTTACGTTTGGTTTTCTTATGTATTCAAAAATCAGTAGCACGTCACAAAGCATAAAATACCCAAGCGGTAAATCGGCTTGTCCCGCCTCAAACCTGCCTCCATGACGTACAATGTTTTGCAAAGACATAAAAAGAAATGTCGCAACAAGTGCTTTTGTCAGACCGATACGTTTTTTGAGAGCTATAAAAAGTAACCCGGATTCAGCCGCATAATACGCAAAAGAAAGCAAAAGCAGAACTCTGTCATTAAACGATCCGATCATTTTTGCCATAAACGTCAACGATAAGCTTATAACTAAAGGGTAATCGGATTCAAGGTAGTTAAATATCCGCGGATTAATAAATCCGTCAACATAAAATACCTTTGCTTTCAAAAGCCAAATTGACCATGCGTCCCATGCGGAAACGGTGCGCAGTTGTGCCTCAAAGAAAACATATATAAGAAGCGAGAAAACTAAAACAATAAGTATTTTCTGAATGGTTGTATATTTCTGCTTGTGGGAGAATTTTAATGTGAACTTTTCTGATCTACGAAAGAGTGGATAAATAAAAAATGCTATCCAAGGCAATAAAAGTGCTGGAATACTCCATGAAACATGAAACACGGAGTATAGAAAAAGCTGCCCTGAAACGAGTCCGCATCCCAACCCGAAACCAAGTAGCAGCGCTTCAGGTACTCCATGCTTTTCAAACAAATGAAAGATTTGGATTGCGGTGAATCCGATAAGGGTAATAAGTAAAATAGAAAATATTGTTACGAGTTCAATCATTTTTGTATAACAGTCCTACTGACTGCTTTGTACTAAACTCTCCCGCCGGACTTGCAGCTAATTTTTCAGCAGCTTTTAAAAATAAAACATCATTTTGTTTATGATCGGTAAACAATGCAATATACAGGTAGTGATCTTTTTCTTTTGCGAAATCTTTAAAATTGTCAATGAAAAAGGAATGTTTGGGATATAAATAGTATTTACTCAAATAATGCAGCGTGCCGTTTGAGGAAACGACAAGGATTGACGACGCAGAAGCGGTATTTGTATCAACAAATCGAAGAAAACTGTCCAGATCACCAAATGTTTTTGCTTTTTGCTCTTTTTGCGAAAGGCCGGCCCACTGCAAATCCTGACTGAAAACTTTTGTATAGTTATAAATGGTTCTTCCCAAAGCAATCAAAAACCAGACTGCGATAACGGTAACAATAATTTTTTTCTTATTCATTGTGGCGATAAACAATAACTTTGTCCGCTTCCGCTACAGAGTGATAATTTTTCTTAATAAACTCCGCAACTTCGGGTAGTCTTTGTGTGTTTGGTACTCCATCAACGCTCCATGCGCTTGGGTCAAAAAAAATGTATTTTGGTGCATCTTTCTGAAGGCTTCTTATGATTTCAAGTCGCATCATGTAAGAATTTGCAAGATAAGGAAGATCGTATCTTGTCGGGTTTGGGCGATTAGTTAATAAGTAGAACATCGGTTCATTATCAAAGAAAAATATATTGTCTTTTTTATTTGTATTTTTCGAAATAAAACTTTGTAGGCTCTTAATGTGACTTTCCTGTGCTTGAGAAATAGTTATCGGGCCGACAAGCGCCGGATTATTCTTTTTTGAAAAAAACGCATTTGGCAGTTGAGTTAATCGATTAAAATTAGGTCTGAAAACCGATAATAATCGCACGGAAAATAAACAAAGCAGTATGATAATCAGTGTTGCAAAGACTTTGTCACGACCTGATTGACGCAAACTTATAAGCTTTGTCACAAAAAACGCTGCCAAAATCAGCATCGGCGCGATAATGCCGAAGTAATGGCCTGATCTGCCGATAAGAATAGTATAAAGAAGAATTCCATAAAGCGTAACGCCAAATGCCAGAGCATCTTGTTTATTTAAAGAATTTGTAACGCATCTGGTGAATATATAAAAAAGACAAACAATATAGAAAAAAATCGTCCAGTACAAAAACATTTGCTGGGAAAGTAAATTTGGTAAAAATGTTAAAGCATTCGGAAAATTCTGACCGTTTGGAAGACCGATTCCTGAAAAAGATAATAGAGCATCAAGCGTAGTTTTGAGATAATCAATAAACCATCCTTCATGATGCGACCAGACTGTGAAGGAAACAGCAACTGCAAGTGTTCCTGCAATAGTTAAGAGCGTATATTTTGCTGTTGATGTAATCGGTCCTTTCATAAGCCCGAAAGTAAAATAACTAAGTGCTGCTGCGAGTGAAAAAATACCTATCTCGGGACTAAAAAGAAAAGTGGCGGCAAGTAACATGCCTAATACGACAAAGGACTTCCACGTCTTTTGTTGTGTTGCTCTCAGTAAACAATATACGCACAAAAGACCAAGTGCATATCGTACCTGCGTTGCTCCAAGAGCAATAACCAGAAACACAGTTAAAAGTCGTATAACTCTTTTTATCACCAACCGCGCAAGCATAAAATTTATTATTAGTGCTCCTGCAAATGAGCATAAACTCAGATATAATCGCGTAAGAAAAGCGCTTGCTCCGAAAATTTTAAACAAGATATATAGCGGGTAAACATACAACGGTCCGTACGGAATATATATATCTTTATACATGAGCTTTCCAAAAAGCATGTGTGCTGCCCACGCGCCAAATTGCCCCTCATCAATAAAGTTAATATCGCCAAAAAACGGCGTCACAACTTGCGCCGATCCGACAAACAAGATTACAATCAAAATTGCCAGTATTTCAACTAAGATTACTATTTTCTTTTTTTCCATATCCATATAACCCACATACTAAAACTTCCAATTACTACAATTACAAAACCGCCGAAAAAATAGAAATAGTCCTGCTGCCTTGGGTAATGGTGCACCGTATACCAGTTGATTGCTGTAGTATCGGGCATTATGAAATGAATAGGAAATAGCTGCGTCAATACGACAAAGATTGCAGCCGAGATAGTCAAACCAACTAGAAAAACCAATGCGTGATAACATAAGGATATATCGGCCGCGTTTCTTGCCATAAATTTTCTTTTCTTATCAAGTCTTTTGAAGAAACCAAAATTAAATTCTTTTTTTGCAAGATAAGTGAAATAGAAAAACGCAGTTACCAGAGTTGTTGAAAGTCCGATCAAAAACCAAATAGGATTATATTTATTATCTTGTATCTGCTTGAGGCCGGGTACTTTCCAAAGAAAGTAATATTTATCCTGATAAACAAGCGGATACGTCTTTGCTCCTTCCTGAAACAGCAATTGCACAAACGGTCTGTCTTTTTCGCTGCCATATAAACCAATATTATTCTGCGTAGCATTGGTCGAGAGTTTTAATGTATAACTTTTATCTGTTTCCAAATTCAGCGGCATAGCAGATGTGTAGTACATGTTGTTTCTGATGTCACGACAGGGTATATTTTGCTCGGCTAGCTCATTTCCTTCATCAAAAATTGCAACATGTATGCTGCATATATTATTTCTGTTATAAGTAGCGGGCAAAATGCGAATTTGTGAAAGACTTGAGTATTTTGGTTTGAACGGGATTGAAATTTCCTTATCAAACGCAAAATAATTAATATGACTTACTTGTAATTCCTGTTTGTATAAATTAATATCATAGTCTGAAATAATGTACATTATTCCCAGTTTTTGGGCTTTTTCCAAACTTA
>DATIIG010000049.1:0-3465 GCA_035479835.1 Saccharimonadales bacterium (SeqCode)
TAGTTTTAAAGAGGCTTTTTTGGAGGTCGACGGTTTGGGCGTTGAGAAATTTGATGCCTTCGTCTTTGAGAATTTGTCTTTTCACCTTGTTTCCGCCGCGGGCGTAGCCGGTTAATGTTCCATTTTTTCCCACAACCCGGTGACACGGGACGCGTTTGGTATCCTTATTCCCGTGCATTGCAAATCCGACAACGCGGGGAGTCGTGTTTGCCAAAAGCGCGACCTGTCCGTAGGTCATGACTTTGCCTTTCGGAATTTTTGCAACAATAGTATAAACGTTTTCAAAAGTGGTCATTTGGTTTTTGCGGCTTTATGCAATTCTTTTTCGTAGCGCTGTTCTATAACTTCCATTTTGTCTTCAATCGCGCGCTCGATATCAACACCCGCAACACTTGCCAACTGAATGGTTGTAATAATGACATCGGCAAATTCCTGATAAATATTTTTCCGGTCAAATTTTTCAAGTTTTGCTTTTCGCTGAAGTTTTAAAATTGAGAGAATATCATTACAGAGTTCGCCGACTTCTTCATTGAGTTTTATGGTTTTTGTCAAAATTTCTTTTTCCGCTTGCGAATAGAGTTTGTAATACGGACGCGTTTTTTCATTGGTGAGCGCGATTTTCTGTTGCAGTGCTTTGACATTCATGCTACTATTGTACCACGAAATATGAAAAACGAAGGATCGGAAAAAGCCCTTCAGCAAGTTCAGGACAAGGCAAAACTGGTTCGCAAATGGTGTCTGGTTTCCACAACAGCAGCAAATTCGGGTCACGCCACATCGTGTCTTTCGGCTGCCGATATCGCAACGGTTTTGTTTGATACATATTTTTCATACGATATAAAAAATCCGCGAAATATTACCAATGACCGGTTTGTTTTATCAAAAGGACACGCCTCGCCGCTTTTTTATACGCTTTTTGCGATGGCGGGCGGACTGCCGATGGAAGAGCTTAAAACGCTTCGAAAATTCGGCAGCAATTTACAGGGACATCCGATGCCGGATTTTAAATTTACTGACGTTGCAACGGGAAGTTTGGGCCAAGGTCTGTCGGCGGGCGCGGGTTTTGCGCTTTTGGCAAAAAAAGAAAATCTCGCGTTTAAAACATTTGTTCTTATGGGGGATAGCGAAATGGCAGAGGGAAGTGTTTGGGAAGCGGCAAACTTTGCGAGTTATTATAAATTGAATAATTTAATCGCGATTGTTGATGTGAATAGACTCGGGCAAAGCCAAGAAACAATGTACGGACATCATCTTGATGAATATGTCAGAAGGTTATCCAGCTGTGATTTTGAAGTTTTGGCAATTGACGGACATAACTATGAAGAAATAGATAAAGCACTTTCCTTGGCCGTAAATAATAAAAGTGACAGGCCGTTTGCGATTGTCGCCCAGACATTTAAAGGACGCGGCGTTTCATTTCTTGAAAACAAAGACAACTGGCACGGAAAACCACTGAGTAAAGATGATCTGCAAAAAGCGCTGAAAGAACTGGGGGAAGTTGATGATGAGTTGAGGTTTGAGTTGAGGTCGCCGCGAAGTGCCGTTGCTCACCCATCCACAATCGAAAGTGACGCTCGGCGTAGTTCAGTCGCTCGGGGTCCTGTCAGCAGTTTCCCTCCCGCCAGTGCTCCTTCCAAGTATTCAGTCCGCGCTGTCGGGAGCCCTTCCTCTGCTGCCACCCCTCACTATAAAATCGGAGATGAGGTCGCGACACGACAAGTTTATGGAGAAGTTTTAGCAGAGCTTGGCAACAGTAATCCCGATGTTTACGCGCTTGACGCGGAGGTAAAAAATTCAACGTTTTCAGAGCTTTTTCAAAAAGCACATCCGCAGAGATTTGTTGAGTGTTTTATCGCGGAGCAAAACATGGTAGGCGTTGCGCTTGGCTTATCAAAACTGGGCAAAAAACCATTTGCGTCGTCGTTTGCGTGTTTTTTAACGCGGGCGTTTGATCAAATTCGCATGAGCGTTCTTTCTGGGGGAAATATCGCATTTTGCGGTTCTCACGCGGGTGTTTCAATCGGAGAGGATGGTCCGTCGCAAATGGGGCTTGAGGATATCGCGATGTTCGGAGCACTGCCGGGTACTATTATCATGCAACCGGCCGACGCGGTAACAACGGCAAAAGTTTTGCCGCTTCTGGCTGACTATAACGGCATTTCCTATCTTCGAACACTGCGCCCGAAAACAAAAGTTATTTATAACTCATCAGAAAAGTTTACAATCGGCGGATCAAAAATTTTAAAACAGTCAAAAAATGACATACTGACAATTTCCGCAACCGGCATTACGGTTTTTGAAGCGCTTAAAGCGTATGAGGAGTTGAAAAAAGAAAGCATTTTTGTGCGCGTTGTTGACTGCTACAGCGTCAAGCCCGTTGATGAAGAAACTTTGAAAAAATGTCTTTCTGAAACAAAAAAGAACACCATTATTACGGTTGAGGATCATTTTGCGCACGGAGGTTTGGGAGATTTTGTTTTGTCAGCAGTTTCACAAACAGGAGCAAAAGTTGAGAAAATGGCAGTTGAGCAAATCATGCGCTCCGGAACAGGAGACGAACTTCTTGACGCCGCCGGCATTTCAAGCCGCAATATTATTGCGAAAGTTAAAAGTTTGTTAAAATAATGAAAATTATTTTCCTGGGAACAAACGGATGGTACTCATCACCCACCGGTAACACCGCGTGCATCCTCATTGACAGTAAAACACGATATGTTGTTTTTGACGCGGGAAACGGCATTTATAAACTCGATAAATACATTACCGAAAACAAACCGATCTCGCTTTTTATAAGCCATTTTCATTTGGACCACGTTGCCGGATTTCACACACTGGGAAAATTTAAGTTTAAACAGGGGATTGATGTATATGTCGGTGAGGGGCGAAGAAATGATTTTGATACGCTTGTTCACCGGCCGTACACGATCGGAATAGAAGCGGAAAAGGAAAATATCTACAATCTTTCTACAAAAGTTAAACTTCACCAGTTGTCTGCCGGAAATCATGATATCGGATTTCCCGTGAGTGTTCATAAATTATTTCATGCATACGAAGACCACGGATATCGAGTAACTTTGGAAAATAAAACTATTGCGTATTCGGGAGACACCGGTATTTGTCCTGAAAGCAAAGTTTTTGCAAAAAATGCTGATCTGCTTATTCATGAATGTTCTTACACTAAACATCCTGACAGCAAATCCTGGGGACACGTTACGCCGGAGGAAGCGGCGCAACTTGCAAAAGACGCGCATGTCAAACAACTTATTCTCACGCATTTTGATCCGACGCACTATCCTACTCTTGATGCTCGTTCGGAAGCACAAAAACGCGCACAGAAAATTTTCCCCAATACGACTGCCGCCAAAGACGACTTGTGTGTTGTGTTAAAATAATTACATGATAGAAGGAAAAGTTATAGAGGGAGAATTTGCGCAGAGTTGGGATAAAAAAAGGATTGCAATCGGC
>DATIIG010000050.1:0-1564 GCA_035479835.1 Saccharimonadales bacterium (SeqCode)
TTCAGGGTGTCCTCCCAGTATTGCGAAGAAATATGAAAGGGAAATAACCCCGTACCATCGGTATTTCAATGCACTTGTACGCAGCTTTTCAGTCGCAAATAAAAGGAGCGGGAAAAATAAAAAAACATTAGTATGCGGCCACAAAAGCCAAACCACAAAAAATCCGCTAAAGCCGGTAAGTAAGCTTCCAATAAGCGAAATAGTTCTTGAGCATTTAATTGCTCGCAGATAAAGAAACGAGAATACTCCAAATAAATAAAGCTTGAGAAGCGGAATTACATTTATCGCTAATTTATCAGGCAAAAGATAATAAAAAAAATTGAGCGGATATAAAACAGCTGTTTGGGGATTTGCAAAAAACGGGACGCCATTGCCGTTTTGATTATTTATCAGGGGAAATTGTCCTCTGAGAAACTGCTCTTTTGCGAAATGTCTCCATGGTTCAAATTGGAATACAGGATCAGCCAGAAGCGAATTCTGGGGCTTCTCCCAGCTCTTCTGACTAAAACCGGGGAGATTGTGCAATACATCTGTAGGCAATAAATAACCCGGAAGCAAATACGCGACCGCAAAAATTAAGATAAGTCCGGCAAGAAATAATTTATAAGATTGCCATTTTCGTAACATAGACAAAACCGTTTCGATACACAAGATTCGCGTTTTTGGGAACATCGCTTTGCTGCTCGTAAATAGTATAAACGACTTTTGTATTTTGCGCGGTTTTCACACCGTTGTACCAAAGCAAGTATTTATAATTATCTACCCCCGTTGCAAACTGACGCAAAAAACCGCCGCTTTTTATGGTAACCTTCTGGCTTTTTGCATCCTGTTTGATAAACGAAACCGCTTGTTCTCTCTCTATAAAAGCTGCCCCAAGACTATAATTCCAACCCGGCGCCCTTTCTCCTTTAAAATGATCGAAACTTAAGAAGTAATTATATTTCACTGTATAAAAAGCGTTAAAGAAGCAAAGCGCAAGAAATAAGACAAGAATAAATTTAGTTTTGCTGATAAAATGAAAGGCGGTATACCCCACAAGCAAGCTTATCGGAACAAAAAGTAGCGGAAAATATGCTGAGCCGGGCGCCGCATGAACACTATACCCGACAATCGGCACAATCAGCCAAAGAAGTGTCAGAAAAACTCCCTTCTGCGGTACTCTTTTCAGAAACTGCTTTTTTGTTTTAAACAGAACGAACAGGCACAGAAGTAAAATCAAAACAAAAACAGTTTGCGAATCTGGAAAAACTATTCGTGAAATCTGTTGCCAAATCGTATCAATCGCATGCGGAACATGAGTAGTCGTTGCGTTACCGAAAACCGTTAAACCGAAAGCAAGTCTGATTCTATTAACAATCCATAATGGAAACCCAAGCGTTTGTGCAAATCTATGGGTAAAATCATAGATTAGAAATGGTGCAATCCCTAAAAGTAATCCTGAAATAGCTTTGCCTACTTCTACCCGTTTGAATTTCGGTCGGTAAACAAACCAGATAATCATTAAAACAAATACTAAAACACCGTTTGAGAGCTCAAATTGTAATAGTAATCCGTAACTGAAAAA
>DATIIG010000051.1:0-7486 GCA_035479835.1 Saccharimonadales bacterium (SeqCode)
CTCTTTTGGAAAAAGAAGTACCCAAGCGCGGCGGTGTACAGAAGTTTGAAATTATTGATCTGAAATTTCAGGGTGATTATGCCCGGGCGACACTCAAGCCCATTGATGTGGTCACCGACAACGCCACCGTGTATCTCCAAAAGAAAAACGGCGCGTGGACAATTGTTGCCGGGCCGGGAACAGGATTTAATCCCGCGGATCCGGAAATGAAAGGCATCCCGCAACAACTTCTTTACTAAAACCGCATGGCAAGATCCCTTCATCACAAAAAACACAAAATTGCATACGTACTTGTCGCGATACTTTTGCTGTTTGTTATCGCGACACTTCCGTTTGCGGTAACGAGTATATTTCAGGATTTTGTGGATCAATCCAATACGACCTATACGATTGAACACAGTGCTACCCACGATACGTCAATCGATAATATTCATGTGCATGTGGATGTTGTTTCTCTCAATGAGTGGGACGGCACGGCAAATTTTCGCGTCAGCACCTACAATAATTGTTCGAAGAACTGCACGCCCAAACGCATTGTGTTTTCATCCGTTTTGGATACCTTAAATCATACCGAAGACGTACCCACATCACAGGAAATTTTACTTACAACACCGGGAAAGGTTGAAACGCAGACGGTAATTCTGCCGCTGTTTGGAGACCCGATCCGCTACCCGTATGACGAATTTAATTTGGGACTTGGACTGCAAATTATAGACAACAAACCCGAGGGGCATCCCGCAACCGCCTCTGCAGCCAACACCAATAATCACGTTGACTTTACTTTGCAGGCGCGCGTCCCGCGCATTGTCATGGAAAAACCCACTCCCGTAGCACCCACAAAAATTGGAAATATCGCGCTTCGCAACGCCTATACTAATGTAGAACTTCTGACGTTTACTCGACCTTTGTATATTCAACTTTTAACGCTGGTACTTATTCTTCTTATATCCATTGCCGCGGCGTGCGCCGTATTTATGCGCCCCTTAAATGAAATTGTTATCAACTCCGGCGCTCTGGTTTTGGGCGTGTGGGGAATACGATCAATTCTTCTGGGGACCGCGGTGCCGGGTATTACATCGGTAGATCTTGCGCTTTCGGTTATCATACTTTTTCTTCTCATCGGTATCGCGGTGAGGACATTTCATTTTCTGGATGATCAAAGCGGAATACATATGCTCAAAATCAGAAAAAAATCCAAAGACAAAGAAAATAACTGAATATGGTATGATATACATATGCCGGATAAAACATGCACCCACACAGATCAAATAAAAAAGTTTGAACCCCATGACACAACGGTCTGCGAAGATTGCATAAAGATAGGGGACACGTGGGTCTCTTTGCGCCAGTGTCTGACCTGCGGACATGTGGGCTGCTGCGATAATTCCAAAAATACCCACGCCACCAAACATTTTAAAGCAACCAATCATCCGATTATGAAATCGGTGACGCCGGGCGAGGAGTTTACGTGGTGCTACGTTGACAAAATCTATTTATAAAATGGTATACGGACTGGGAATTATCGGGGCGGCAATATATTTTCTTCAGCACGCGACCAATTTCGGGCTGGGAGTTTTGGCATTTCTCAAGGCAGTCGTCTGGCCCGCAATTGTAGTCTACCACCTCCTCGGTTTTATGAAACTGTAAACGTTTTAATCTCTTGACATTGCTCTACGTGCTGTAATACAATATATTACAGTATATTACAGTTATGAGAAGCGTCGTTAATATATCATTGCCCAGTCAACTCGAGACCATTGTCATTGAGGCCGTTAAGCGTGGTAACTACGCGAGTAAAAGCGAATTTTTCCGCCATCTCCTGCGAAACTATCTGGAAAATGATTTAGCAAAAGAGCTGGAGGACAGCAGAAAAGAACTTTCCGCGGGAAAAGGAAAACTTCTTACATCGCTGAAAGATTTGCGCTAAAATAGGAAAGTGAGGATTTACTATTCTAGCAAATTCGCAAAAGAATATAAAAAACTTCCTAAAAGCGTAAAGATAGCAGCCGAGAAAAGAGAAAAGCTTTTCCGAAAAAGCCCGCGCCATCCGAGCCTGAAAACCCATAAACTCACGGGAAAACTCAAAAGCTTCTGGGCATTTTCAATCGATTATCATTACAGAATTATTTTTGAGTTTCGGGATAAAGATGAGGTTTGGTTTCACTCCGTCGGCACCCACGCGATCTACTTAAATTAATTCTGCTATAATCAAAAAATGCTAAGTTGTGGAATTGTTGGTTTACCGAATGTGGGGAAGAGTACGCTGTTTAACGCGCTGCTTAAAAAGCAGCAGGCGCTGGCAGCGAATTATCCCTTTGCCACCATTGAACCGAATGTCGGCGTGGTGCCGGTGCCGGACAGTCGTTTGCAAAAACTCGCGGAAATTACAAAAGAGGAAGAAAACCCTCCTTTGCATAAAGCTTCGGAAGGGCAAGGGATGTCGAGTTCACCCCCGATAAAATCAGCGACTGTGGAATTTGTTGATATTGCTGGTTTGGTAAAAGGCGCGAGTGAGGGAGCGGGGCTGGGGAATAAATTTTTATCGCACATCAGAGAAGTGCAGATAATCGCGCATGTTGTCAGGGCGTTTGAAGACGAAAATGTTATCAAAGAAGGTTCGGTAGACGCTGCGTCAGATTATGCAACAATTGAAACAGAACTTATTTTGGCCGACCTCCAAACGCTCATAAAACAAAAAGACAGCAAAGCGGTAAAAACAGACCCTTTGAAAAAATCGGCAATCAACAAACTTTATGAAGCACTCGACAGCGGCAAACCCGCACGGGATGTGTCGCTTACCGATGAAGAAAAAGAATCGATAAAAGATTTATTTTTGCTCTCCAATAAACCGGAACTGATTGTTCTCAATGTTTCAGAAGAGGATTATACTCCTGAGAAAATAAGAGATATTCAACATCAGTATACTAGTGCGCTGATATTGAGTGAGAAAGATATCGTAGTCATATGTGCAAAAATAGAATCGGAACTTTCCGAACTGTCGGGTGAAGAGCAGAAGCAATATCTTGCGGATTTGGGTTTGCAGGAGTCCGGTTTGGAGCGTCTCATTCAAAAAGCATACGAAAAACTCGGGCTTATTTCTTTTCTGACGGCAGGGGAGAAAGAAGTGCGGGCATGGACTATAAAAAAAGGAACAACCGCGCAAAACGCCGCCGGAGTTATTCATAATGATTTCATAAAACATTTTATAAAAGCCGAAGTTATAGGTTTTGAAGATTTTGTTTCTTTGGGCGGGTGGAAGAGCGCGCGGGAAAAAGGAAAAGCGCGGTTTGAGGGGAGAGATTACGTTGTCAATGATGGAGATGTTATAGAGTTCAAGGTAAATATATAACGGCGCCCCCCTTCGCTAAAGCTTCGGTGGGGCAGATGTAGTGGAATTTAAAATCGGAACCTAACCCCGTTTGATTTCTTCAAAAACAAGGATTATACTCAGCCTGCAAGCAGATAAAAACAAGATAAATTTGCGTTTTGTATTTTGTTTTCTTGCAAAACATTCGCTCTTTTACAACTTGCGGGTTTTAAATTTAGTCGGTGGGTACCGTTTTGTTTACAATCATTTGTAAATGAGGCGGTGTCCATCGGCAAGGAAAATCATTCATCGGCTCAAAAGCCACAGAAAGGAACGCACATGGGCGTTGATTCACTTCTTGCGTTTTTCTCGCTTGAGTGGTGGCGTGTTCTCGTCGTTTTGATTGCCGCGGCAGTAATTGCCTTCTGCTTAGAGCATCTGAACGATAAGTACAACCCCTTTTTTCCGTTGGGATTTTTTATTTCAATGGCCTTTATGATTTGTCTGGCTATAGATATGCTGGTATTTGCCGCATGGGTCATACAAATAGTATTTAAGCGGTTAATGTAATTTCATCGGCAAGCATGCGACATTTCGTCGCGTTCGGAAGGGAGCAGAAATGCTAAAAGTCATCCTCTACGTGTTGGTTCCTGCAGCGGGTGTGCTGATTGTAACGGGGGCAATTGCTCTTGTTGCGGCGGCATTCGTACTGCGATCCAACGGATTCTAGTTCAGAAAGGAACACTGCATGGACATCGTCAACACGATCTTCGGATTCCCATGGTGGGCATTCCTCATCGCGGCAGTGCTGCTTGTTGTAGTACTGTTTAAGATGCTACCCTGGGTAGAAGATAAACCTTTGCGACTTGTCGCATTGGTATTGCCGGCGGCGTTGTTTCTCGGCTGCGCGATGACGCTGTTTGCAAAAATCACCGCTCATAGCTCTTGAAAGGAGCACCGTATGTTCACTCCCGATGAAGCCTTCTTCATGGGTTTCCCTCTGTTTTTGATCGGTCTTGTCGCCATTCTCTGGGATGTGCAGTGGCATATCAAACACAGATCGCGATGGCCGATTCGTGCCGAATTGCTGATGGGTTTAGGAGAAATATCTGCTCTCGTATTGGGGCTGCTACTGGTAGCAACTGCGATCTCCTTCACGGTGAATATGGCTGTAAGCGGTATGATCTCGGCGTTGATCGCGGCATTCAAAGCATTTTTATGGAATAGAGCCGGAGCTTTCGGAGAATAAACCCGCGGGGTTGTAAAAGAGGCGTTATGGCGCGTTGGGTAGGATTATCTTATCAGGAAGTTGTCTGTTGCTAATAGCTGCAACATACACAACCCTGATGGATTTTCCATCACATACCTCTCGCGCCAGTCTCTTTTTTGGAGACTTATTGTGTTTTAACACTTGCTTGCCGCACGGATTTAAGGTAAAATAAACGGAAATGAGAACCTATCAATTAGTTTTGGTTTTGAAGCCGGCTTTGTCGGACGCAAACCGCAAAAAAGTTTTGGACACCGTTAAATCGTGGCTCAAAGACGGAAAAGTAAGCAAAGAAGATGTCTGGGGACAAAAACCCCTGAGCTATCCGATAAAACACGAAATCGCCGGATATTATGTGGATTGGGCAGTTGAGGGAGAGAATATTCCAAATGATTTTGAAAAACGAATTTTAACCAATGACGATATTTTGAGACATTTACTTTTAAGAACAAAATAATGGCAAAGAGTTTAAACAGAGTACAACTGATCGGAAATTTAACACGCGATCCCGAACTGCGCTATACGCCAAATGGTACCGCGGTTTGTTCATTCGGTTTGGCAACCAACAGAACATGGACCACAGAGCAGGGCGAAAAACATGAAGAAGCGGAGTTTCATAATATCGTGGCGTGGAATAAACTCGCGGAACTCTGCAGTCAGTTTTTGACAAAAGGACGAAAAGTATATCTTGAAGGTCGACTTTCCACCAGAAGTTGGCAGGCGCAGGACGGAACGCAGAAAAACAGAACCGAAATTATAATTTCCGATATGATACTGCTTGACAGTAAACGGCCGGATACAGCAGAAGCACCGGTGCATCACGTTGAGGAAGATATACCGGTCGAAGAAGCAAAACCGGCGACAAAGACAAGCACAAAAGCCAAACCGGATACGGCAGAAGCAAAGCCCGCTCCGGTTGAGCAAAGCAGCGATGAAGAAGTCGCGCCGGATGATATTCCATTTTAAACACTATGGCAAAACAAAAAGCTAGACCAATGCGAAGAAAAATAAATGTTCCCAAGAACTGCTGGTTTTGCAGTGAGAAAAAAGAGCCGGTTTTTTCCGACACGGGAGTTTTGCAGCGCTTCGTAACCGAGCGGGGAAAAATAATTCCCCGCAGCAGAAGCGGACTTTGCAATAAACATCAGCGCGCGCTTTCGGCACACATAAAATATGCACGCCACCTCGCCCTTCTTCCGTTTGTCGTCCGCAGTTAATTTCTTTGCTTGCCAGCTCTACAACTTTGTGCCATAATGGTACAAATTCATGAAACCACGCTCCCTTCGAACGATTGTTCTGATTTTCATTGCGCTTCTTGTCGGGTATTGGTTCGGGGTTACGAAAATAAATTATGCATGGAAAAACTACAAACCGGTTGTATCGGTTGTCAGCAAAGAGCCGCCGCCCGGAATAACCACCGTTGATTTTTCACTGTTCTGGACCGTCTGGGATAAAATATCCAACAACTACTACGACAAAACTAAAATCGACGCAAACAAAATGCTCTACGGCGCGATTTCGGGAATGGTGCAAAGTCTTGACGATCCCTATTCTGTTTTTCTTCCTCCTGATCAGAACAGTTCGTTTAAACAGGGTTTGGCGGGACAGTTCACGGGTATCGGAGCGGAACTGGGGTTAAAAGGAAAACAAATTATTGTTGTTGCGCCGCTTGAGGGAAGTCCGGCGCAAAAAGCGGGGGTCAGAGCAGGGGACGCAATTCTCAAAGTAAATGATCAGTCAACACAAGGATGGACGCTGTCTCAAACAGTTGACAAAATCCGCGGACCCAAAGGTAGCAGTGTCAAACTTTCCATTCTTCACAAAGACGCGGGAGCGCCCACAGACGTTACGATTACACGCGATGTGATTACCGTCAAAAGCGTTGACGGGTGGGTGAAGTCGGCAAAAGACATCGAAAATGTAAAAGGAATGGACAGCAAAACCGATAAAATTGTGTATATCAGACTTTCGCAGTTCGGCGATGATACCAACAAAGATTGGCTTGCGCTCATTAACAAACTCGAAACGCAAATAAAATCAGACAGCAGCGTGAAAGGACTTATTCTTGATCTTCGAAACAACCCGGGCGGATATTTAAATGACGCTACGTTTATCGCATCGGAATTTCTCAAAAGCGGCGTTGTGGTGATGGAAGAAAACGGTAACGGAGACAGAAATACGCTGTCCGTTTCTCGCCAGGGACTTCTTACCGATATTCCGATGATTGTTCTTATCAATAAAGGAAGCGCCTCGGCCAGTGAAATTGTTGCCGGAGCTTTGCGCGATCACGACCGGGCAAAACTTCTCGGAGAGACATCATTCGGAAAAGGAACAGTGCAAGAGTCGGAGGATCTGGGTGGAGGCGCGGGCTTGCATGTAACTGTTGCCAAATGGCTTACTCCAAACGGCACATGGGTACACGGAAAAGGTTTAACACCTGACGTATCGGTAGAACTTGACACAAAAGAACCGACCCACGACACACAGCTTGAAAAAGCAGTGCAACTCCTGTTACAATAACACCCAAACCATTCTATGCGCAAACTCATCGTTCTCGTTATTGTTCTTCTTGCAATTTTGGGAATCTGGAATGTTGTTGCAGGCAAGTTCGGCGGAAAAATTTCGACACCTTCTTTAACGCCGCAAAACCAACAGGTTAAAGTCGTTACCGAAGAATCTGTTGTCACCGACGCGGTAAAAAAATACGGTCCCTCGGTTGTCACTGTTTCGGAAACGGCGCCGCAAGTACAATCAAATAACGGGCAGTTTGGTCCGTTTTCTATGTTCGGTTTGCCCGATCAGGGTCAACAACCCTCAGGTCCTGCCGCAATCGGGTCGGGATTTATCGTTTCCTCAGACGGACTTATTGTTACCAACAAACACGTTGTTTCGGATAACGGCTCATATCAGGT
>DATIIG010000052.1:0-9959 GCA_035479835.1 Saccharimonadales bacterium (SeqCode)
AAGAAGATATTCTGGAATGGTCATACGGCGAGGTAACAAAACCTGAAACGATTAATTATCGAACGCTTCGCCCGGAAAAAGACGGCCTTTTTGACGAGCGGATTTTCGGCCCCACAAAAGACTGGGAGTGTTACTGCGGAAAATACAAAAGAATCCGCTACCGCGGCATCATTTGCGACAAATGCGGAGTTGAAGTAACGCTTTCCCGAGTTCGGCGTGAGCGAATGGGACATATAACGCTTGCATCTCCCGTTGCGCATGTGTGGTTTTTCAAAGGTTCATCTTCGCCCTTGTCACTTATTTTGGACATGTCGCAAAAAAGCCTCGAATCGGTTATTTATTATGCGTCATATCTGGTTATTTCTGTTGATGACGAAAAGAAAAAAGACGCGCTTGAGCGCTTTGCAAAAACTATTGAAAAACGAAAGTCGCAGCAAAAAGACGAAATGGAGAAAGAAGAAAAAACGATAAGCAAAGAAATAGAAGAAAAGAAAAAAGAAGCAAAAGCAAACAAAGTAAAAGAAGAACAGCTTCATTTAATAGAACAGGAACTTGAGCTTTCCAAGCGGCAAAAAATTGCCAGACTTAACGACAGACTCGCTGCGGAGGACAAAAAACTTGATGAAATCGCAGACGCGCTGTACAAGCTGGTGAAAAGTTTGAAGGTCGGAAGCGTTTTATCGGAAGATGAATATTTCAAAATTTTGGAATATGACATACCGATTTTCTTTACGATTAAAACCGGCGCGGAAGGGCTCATGGAGCTTATTAAAAAAGTTGATTTGGAAGGCTTGATCGTTGCGCTGCGTGTTGAAGTTGAAAAAGCAAGCGGACAAAAATATCTCAAGCTTATTAAACGGCTTCGACTTCTTGAATCAATGCGAAAAGCCGGAATTTCCGCAACGTCGATGATGTTTACGGCCTTGCCTGTTATTCCGCCGGATCTTCGCCCTATGGTGCAGCTTGCAGGCGGACGTTTTGCGACATCGGATTTAAATGATCTATACCGCCGCGTTATTAACAGAAATAACCGCTTGAAGCATTTGCTGTCTTTGGGAGCACCTGAGATAATTTTGAGAAATGAAAAACGGATGCTTCAGGAATCGGTTGATTCACTCATTGATATTTCCCAGCGCGCAAGCCAGGTCGTGTCCTCCCCGCTTCGATCGCTTTCCGATATGCTTCGAGGAAAACAGGGAAGATTTCGCCAGAATTTACTTGGAAAACGCGTTGATTATTCGGGACGCAGCGTTATCGTTGTCGGACCGGAACTTTCTTTGAACCAATGCGGACTTCCCAAAGAAATGGCCCTGGAAATGTTTAAGCCTTTTGTCCTTCGGGAAGTCATTGTCAGAGGATTTGCGCCAAACATTAAAAGCGCGAAACGCTTTATCGAAAAACGCCCGCCGGAAGTGTTTGATATTTTGGAAGAAATTACTAAAAACCATCCGGTTCTTCTCAACCGCGCGCCGACCCTTCATAAGCTGGGCATGCAGGCATTTTATCCGATTCTCATCGAAGGATCGGCCATTTCACTGCATCCTTGTGTCTGTAACGGTTACAATGCCGATTTTGACGGAGATCAAATGGCAGTACATATTCCGCTGTCTCAAAAAGCACAGGATGAGGCGATAAATCTTATGATGTCGCAGCACAACTTGCTCAAACCCGCAGACGGCAGCCCGATAACGCTTCCCAACAAAGAAATGGCGCTGGGTGTGTTTTATCTTACCAGCATTGATAACCGGCTCAAAAAGGAAAATTCGCTCTCTTTTGCCGACATGACAGAAGCTCTGCTTGCACATTCGATGAAAAAAGTTTCGCTTCGGGAAACGATTCAGGTGCGCATAAACGGTGAAATGATTGAAACAACAGTCGGCAGAATACTTTTAAACGAGCGCTTGCCCAAATCAATCGGTTTTGTCAACGAAGCGGTGAAAGCATCGGGAATTAAGCGCATTATAACCCGCGCCATCGAACAATGTCCTTCAGATGAAGTTGCGTCGGTGATTGACGGAATTAAGTCGCTCGGGTTTTACGGTGCGACGATTTCGGGAATTTCGGTTTCGGTATTTGACAATATCATGGTTCCGCAGAAGGATACAATGATTGATGACGCGGAGAAAAAAGTAACCGATGTTGAGGATGAATATCAAAAAGGACTTATTACCAATGAAGAAAAAAAGCGCCTTTCAAACGATATTTGGCTTGAAACAACGGACCAAATCGCCGATTTGACATGGAAAAATCTCAAAGACACCAACGCGATTAAAGTTATTATCGACTCGGAAGGTGCTCGTGCCGGAAAAGAACAGTTAAAGCAACTCTCTGCCATGAGAGGGCTTATTCTTGATCCGCTCGGAAAAATCGTTGAACTGCCGATTAAATCAAACTTCCGTGAAGGATTATCAATTTTTGAATACGTGGCATCAGCCCGCGGTTCAAGAAAAGGACTTACTGACTCGGCTCTCAAAACCGCAAACGCTGGTTACTTGACCCGCCGTCTGGTTGACGCGTCACATGATGTAATTATCAGGCAAATTGACTGCGGAACAAAAGAGGGAATTGTCATTCTGGCACATGAAGCGGAGCGAACTACCGCATTTGCTGATCGCATAACCGGCAGAATTGCCGCCAGTGCTGTTACTTCGAAAAAAACAAAGAAAGTTCTTGTCAAAGAAGGCGCGGAAATAACCTCAGAACTTGCAAAAGAAATTGTCGCGCATGAAGTTGATGAGGTAGTTGTCCGCTCGCCGATTACCTGCATTCTTGAATACGGCATTTGTGCGCATTGTTACGGCTGGGATTTTTCAACAAAGAAAATTGTCGAAATTGGTGTACCGGTCGGAGTTATTGCGGCACAATCAATCGGAGAGCCCGGAACTCAGCTCACGATGCGGGTTCGCCATTTCGGAGGCGTTGTTATGTCAGATGTGACGCAGGGATTACCGCGTGTTGAAGAACTTTTTGAAATGCGAACACCCAAAAACTTATCGCTTATTTCAGAGCTTACCGGTAAACTCAGTGTTGAAACAACCGATGACGGATATCTTATTAAAGTTCGAAATACGCGCATGAAACCGGCTGAAGAGCGCGAATATTTCGTTCCCTTAACCGCGACACTTGCCGTAACGGACGGAGTGGAAATTATGGCGGGAACACAATTTACACAAGGATATCTTGACCCCAAAGAAGTTCTCAAAATCAAAGGACTTGTTGAATCGCAGCGCTACATCATAACCGAAGCGCAAAAAGTGTACGAAGCGCAAGGTATCGCGATTAATGACAAGCATTTTGAAGTAGTACTTCGCAAAATGTCCGATAAAGTTATTGTTGAGACGGTCGGCGACACTACCCTTATGCCGGGTGACTTTATTACCCGAACGAAATTTGAGCAGACCAACGCGGAAACTTTGTCGCAGGGCGGCGAACCTGCAACGGCGCGCCAAACTATCTTGGGTATTACCAAATCGGCTCTCTTCTCAGACTCATGGCTTAGCGCATCCTCATTTCAGGAAACGACAAAAGTGCTTACCGAAGCAGCGCTTGAAGGACGCGAAGACACGCTTACCGGACTTAAGGAGAATGTTATCATCGGGCGTCTTATTCCGGTTGAAAGCACGCCGACTGAAGTAGTATAATAAAACACTTATGCCGACACTATCACAACTTGCCAAAAGAGGCAGAAAACGAAAAATAAAAAAGACGCGATCACTTGCGCTTCGAAGACTTTTCAACGCAAAAGATCGTGTATATACCAACACCGTTTCGCCGCAAAAGCGCGGTGTGGTGACGCTGGTCAAAACCATGACTCCCAAAAAACCTAACTCGGCTCTTCGAAAAGTCGCGCGGGTAAAGCTTTCAAATCGCATGGAAGTAACCGCGTATATTCAAGGCGTCGGCCATTCATTATCCGAACACGGCATTGTACTGGTGCGAGGCGGCCGCGTAAAAGATTTACCCGGAGTTAAATATCATATCGTTCGGGGAAAATTTGATTTACTCGGTGTAGAGGGACGAAATACTTCCCGAAGTAAATACGGAACAAAAAAAGGCGGCGGCGGACCTTCGGCAAAACCTGCAGCCAAGTCTGACTTGGCTCCGGCACCCGCACCTGAACCGGCAGCGTAAAAGTTTTATATAAAAATATGAGGCACAAAAAAGTACAAAAAAGAAAAACAGAACCTGATGTTATCTATCAGAACGCTTTAGTTGCGAAATTTATCAACTCAATGATGAAAGACGGCAAAAAAACCGTTGCGGCAAAAATCATGTACTCCACATTTGATCTTTTATCGAAAAAAAATCAGGACGCGTTAAGCGTTTTTGAGCGGGCGGTACAAAACGTGGGCCCCAGAGTTGAGGTAAAAGCCAGACGAGTCGGCGGCGCGTCGTACCA
Source organism: Saccharimonadales bacterium (SeqCode) (assembly GCA_035479835.1). Classification (GTDB taxonomy): domain Bacteria; phylum Patescibacteriota; class Microgenomatia; order Levybacterales; family UBA12049; genus DATIIG01. Next base: position 4,400 of record DATIIG010000052.1, read on the forward strand.
AATTCCTCTTGAAGTTCGCGGAGACAAAAAGGTTTCGCTTGCGATCAGATGGCTTATTGATGCGGCGAGGAAAAGATCAAACAGAGAATATCACAAATTTGAAGAAAAGCTGGCGGCAGAATTTCTGGACGCAATTGATAATAAAGGCGAAGCGATTAAAAAACGAGATACGGTTCACCGCATGGCAGAGGCCAACAAAGCCTTCGCCCATTTCCGTTGGTAATTCTTCTTAAAAAGTTTCAATAATTACTGAACTGTTATTCCCAGAATTTGTCGCCGATTTGCATTTATCATTATAGCTTGTTATACTGTTTTTACAATTTAGAAAAGCGTTAACCGGAGTCGCGATCCGGAAGCTGAGAGTCAAAATGCTCTACGGAAGTCAACCGTAAAATAGGACAAAGCGTGTCGGCAACGGAGCGCTCAAATGAGAATTTCTCATGAGCTTCTCCTCCGAATAGGAGGATTTTTTATGAGAAATTGAAGCAAGGTGGTACCACGGATTTTGACCGTCCTTGTAAGTCTCGATTCAATCGGGATTTACACAGGCGGTTTTTTTGTGACGCAAGAAAGGAGAAAAAAATATGACAGAATATAAAGAGGGCAGTAATCAATACTATATTGTTACAAATTGGTCAGCAGAAGATGCTCATTTGCTTTTTACACAATTAGAGCAACCAAATTGGGCACCGTGGCTTGCGGCCTCAGAAGAAACCCTTGCAGGAAGAGCTTTCATTTTTCCACAAGGGCAACTTATGATAAAAGACAGAGAGGGAAAACCTTTAGCGAGTTTATCGATGAACAGAATAAGTTGGAATGGTAATCTAACATCATTGCCGAGTTGGGACGAAGTCGCAGGTGAGCCTACAACCTATGAAAAAACATATGCACAATATGGTAATACACTAGTTATGATGTCAATGAACGTTAATCCAGAACACCAGGGACAAGGATATGCGAGATCTCTTATAGCAGAAGCAAAGCAGTTAGGACAGACATTAGGAATTGAATATATCATCGGTTCCTTTCGTCCAAACGAGTATGGTAAACACAAATTGAATTTTGGTAAAAAATCCGCAACCTTTAAAAAATATTGCGAGTTAATTCGACCTGATGGTTTACCTGTTGACGCATGGCTTCGAAATCTATCTCGCAATGGGATGAAGCATTTAAAAGTTGATAAAAAAGCAATGGTAGTACCTGTGACCTTAAAGGAATTTGAGGAATATAAAAACTCCTTTAACTTAAACCAGTGGGTTGAGGTTGAGCCAAATACATGGGAATGTGGAGAGGTAGGCACCTGGCATGTTGATGTAAAAAATGATACTGCTGTTTACATAGAATCAAATATGTGGGGTTTATTATGAAAAAAAACTGTTTACCATAAAAAAAATCTATTTTAACATTTGGGGAATTGGAGAATTTGATCATAACGAAAAAGTTATTTCATATCTTTTCGTTGGGAAAAATCAAGCACTGCTATTTGATACCGGATTGGGAATTGGTGATGTACGTCAAGAAATTTTACAAATAACTACTCTTCCTGTTTTGGTCATAAATTCTCATTCTCATTACGATCATATTGGCGGAAATAAGCAGTTTCCTATTATTTTACAATGTAAAGATGGGGATATAATTGCCATGGATCCCTTTAATTTTATTGTTATACAAACTCCTGGACATACTCCTGACTCAATTTGTCTTTATGAGAGGAAAAAGAAATTATTGCTAACAGGAGACACAATGTATCCGGGACCGATTTATCTATTTTTTCCTGAGTCTAATTTTGAAGATTATAAAAAAAGTATTAATAGATTAAATAAGTTAGATATTAACGTATTATTGCCTAGTCACAATGCGTTTCACCAAAGCAAAGAAATCATCTATGTTACTGCAAAGAAAATAAAGAATTTAAATATAAAAAAGGAGAAGAAAGTGCAGATAGATAGTGAAGTTTCGTTACTCTTCCAAAATCCAGCCTACTGAACTGTTATTCCCAGAATTTTGTCTCCGATTTGGATTTTGTTGACTACATCCATTCCTTTGGTGACCTGGCCGAAGTTTGTATACTGCTGATTTAAAAACTGACTGTCTTTTTTGGTGATAAAAAACTGCGCGTCGTTTGAAATGCGGATATCCTGACCTCTGGCAACGCCTAAGCTGCCCACTACAAAGGGAAGATTATTAATTTCCGTTTGCATATTACCCCCTCCGGTGCCGTTTCCCGACGGGTCGCCGCCCTGAATAACCCAGTCTTCAACGCGGTGAAACGTAAGACCATTATAAAATCCGCTTTGTGCTTTTTTGATAAAATTTGCTACGGTATTTGGCGCGCTGGGAGTAAAAAGGGTTAACTCGATATCACCTTTGCTTGTTTTGATAACAGCCGATTTTGTGCTCATATCAGCGGGCCCTAAAGGCGCGGTTGACGGTTGATTCGGTGGTTGTGTTACTATTTGCATAGTTGTTGGTGTTGCGCTTATTAATGGAAAGTTATCAAGCGTTTGATTTGGTTTGGTATTTTGTCCCTGTACCGCAAAAACGATTGCTCCCAGAACTACCACAAAAATTATAACACTAAACACCGCGTATTTGTTCACGCAACAATTGTACCAATTTCTTCCCAAAGTGCAAGTAGAGTTTAAAGCAAAAATATGGTATAATTTTGATATCCCGCAAGGGGATTTATTTTTATGGCAGAACCGAGAAAAGATTATACATTGGACAAAATCCGCAACATCGGCATTATCGCGCATATTGACGCGGGAAAAACCACAACCACCGAGCGCATACTTTTTTATACCGGAAGAACGTATAAAATCGGCGACATTGATGAAGGAAATACGCAAATGGACTGGATGGAGCAGGAAAAAGAGCGCGGCATTACGATTGTGTCCGCGGCAACAACGACATTTTGGAAAGACCACAGAATTAATATCATCGATACTCCCGGACACGTTGATTTTACCGCGGAAGTCGAGCGCTCGCTTCGAGTTTTGGACGGAGGTATTACGGTACTTGACGCGGAAGAAGGCGTGCAATCGCAGTCTGAAACCGTTTGGCGACAGGCGGATAAATACAAAGTTCCGCGTATTTGTTTTGTCAACAAAATGGATAAACTCGGGGCTGATTTTTTGGCAACAGTCAAGTCAATTGAAGACAGACTTGGCGCAAATCCCGCAATTATGGTTTTGCCAATCGGAGCAGAGCAGACATATGTAGGAAATGTTGATTTACTGACACAAAAATCTTTGATCTGGAACTCTGAGGATCTGGGCGCAAAGTATGAAAAATCGGATGAAATTCCCGCGGATATGAAAGACAAAGTAAAAGAGTATCGTCACAAACTCATTGAAAAAATTGCGGAGACCGATGACAAACTTTTGGAAAAATACTTGGCGGGAGAAGAACCCAGCGTTGATGAGCTTAAAGCTGCTCTTCGCGCCGCGGTTACTGAGTATAAACTTGTTCCTATCTATGCCGGAACATCGCTTCGCAACAAAGGCGTTCAACCACTCCTTGATGCGGTTGTTGATTTTTTACCCTCGCCTCTCGATATTCCACCGGCAAAAGGAATTAACCCAAAAACAAATGAAGAAACTACGCGAAAAGCCGATGACAACGAGCCTTTTGCCGGACTTGCGTTTAAAATTCAAATTGATCCGCATGTCGGAAAACTCACATATTTTCGCGTGTACAGCGGGAAATTAACATCCGGTTCCTACGCGTATAACAGCAGTAAAAATACGACGGAGCGCGTAGGCCGAATTCTTCTGATGCATGCAAACACCAGGGAAGAGTTAAAAGAAGCAAAAGCAGGAGAAATCGTTGCCCTAGTGGGACTCAAAGAAACCGCAACCGGTGACACGCTCTCCGATGATAAAAATCCGATCATTCTTGAGAAAATTACGTTTCCCGAGCCGGTTATTTCTCTTGCAATTGAGCCAAAAACTAAATCAGATCAGGAGAAGTTAGGTCTTTCATTGAAAAGACTTTCGGAAGAAGATCCCACATTTGTTATCAAGACAAATCACGAAACAGGACAGACTATTATTTCGGGTATCGGCGAGTTGCAGCTTGAGGTTATGGTAGACCGGATGAAGCGCGAGTTCGGTGTTTCGGCAAATGTCGGCGCGCCGCAGGTTGCATACAAAGAAACCGTTTCTCAAACGGCGGAAGCGGAAGGAAAATACATCAGACAGTCGGGTGGACGCGGACAATACGGACATTGCTTCTTGCGTGTTGAGCCAAAACCCCGTGGGGAGGGGTATGAATTTGTTGACGCGATTAAAGGCGGCGCGATTCCGGCGGAGTTTATCAAAGCAGTTGCAAAAGGAGTTGTTGAAACTATGGAAAACGGAATTTTGCTTGGGTACCCGATGGTTGATATGACGGTCACGTGTTATGACGGATCGTATCACGATGTTGACTCGTCTGAGGTTGCATTTAAAATCGCCGCGTCTCAGGCTTTGCAGGCGGCCACAAAAAAAGCAGGTATCGCACTTTTGGAGCCGATTATGAAAGTTGAAGTTACTACACCTTCTGAGTTTATGGGAGATGTGATCGGTGATCTTTCATCCAAACGCGCGCAGATTTTGGGAACGGAAGAGAGATCACGTGCCACAATTATTTTGGCAATGGTTCCGCTTGCAGAGCTTTCCGGATATGCGACAACGCTTCGCTCAATGTCTCAAGGACGAGCGTCATATTACATGGAGCCTTCACACTACGAAGAGGTACCCAAAAATATTGTTGCGGCAATGCTTGAAAAATCCACCTTCACCGGCCGCATCTCCGCACAACAGTAATTTCTGTTATACTGAAAATAATTCAAGTTTATGGCGCGAAAGAAAAAAATGCCATGGGTATCTCTAGGAATTGTTGGGGCTATACTACTTATTTTGACTTTGGTATTAGTAAAATACACGGTTTTCAAAAATGCTCAATCCACTCCTAGTGTAGATACCATACCTACGCCTTCGGTAAAAAATATCTGCACGGATCTTCAGAAACAACTTCTTGGAGATTGGCAGGGGAAAATAATTCCTGACAGTACTCAATATACACCGACTTTCACATGGAAGGAAAATGAATCAACTCCATATTTTAATTTTAATGGCACTACGGAAGTAGTTATAGAACTTAATGCTTCAGTACAAGATATTTATCAATATTATCAGCGATCAATACAACCTAAAATCATCCAATTAGGATACGAAAACGATACAAAAAATTTATCTGCCCCGTCTTATCCTGCTTATATAGTATCTCCTCAAGCGGAAGCCACATACGATTATTTTTATAAAAAGGACATAAGCCTTTTGAGTGTACACATAGGGCATTGGTCAGGATCGGATCTGAAACCAGTGAATGCAATCTCCTTGACATGCGGACAACTCGACAATGGTATGTTACAGAAATTAAATGAAGTTCTTAAATCTCCAGATTTTGTCGCAAATCTTAATAAAGCAAAAGGTGTACGCGGACTAACATTTATGAGTTTAAGATTATTAGGAGACTACGGAAATATAGTAGCGGTTGATGTTGGTTCGTTTGATTG
>DATIIG010000053.1:0-3201 GCA_035479835.1 Saccharimonadales bacterium (SeqCode)
CAGACAGCGGACATACGGGAGGCAACAATGATTCCTCAGGTTGTAGTTTCGCAGCTTTTAGCCTATAATATAGCACTTGCCAAGGGAATAAAAGACCCCGACAAGCCCAGGAATTTAGCCAAAAGCGTCACAGTAAAATGAAAAACATACATACAGTAACAGACAAACTGCCTGTTATTATTTTGCATGGGTGGGCGACTACCATGTCAGGGCAGCGCTATGCGCAACTGGCAAAAATATTAGAAAAAAACAGTATGGTATTCGTACCCGATTTGCCGGGGTTTGGTTCTGAGCCTTTGATAAAAGACGTTATGGATCTGGATGATTACGTCGATTACGTTGTAGCGTTTATGAAAAAAAAGAATATAAAAAAAGCAGATTTTATCGGACACTCATTCGGGGGCAGGATTGCAGTGAAGCTTGCTTACGTTCATCCCGAACTTGTGGGCAAATTAGTGCTAAGTGGTGCGCCGCTTGTGCGCACGCAATTATCGTTGAAAAAAACCGTCGCTTTCTTTGTCGCAAAAAGCGGAAAGATAGGTTTACAATTTTTCCCCGGGAAGGCGCAAAGGGTGTTGCGGAAAGTTTTATACCGGTCAATCGGAGAGTGGGATTATTATAAAGCGGGAAATCTGCAGGAGACTTTTAAAAGAATAATTAATGAAGATTTGGCACCGATTTTGCCCGAAATAAAAACAAAAACGCTTCTTGTTTGGGGGCAAGACGATACATTTGTCCCGCTCGTGATTGCCCGAAAAATAAAGACGCTTCTTCCAGACAGCGATTTGAAAATAGTTGCGCATGCAACGCACAAGCTTCCTTATGAAAATCCGGAAACGTTTGCCGATATTGTTTCTAAATTTCTATGGACATAATTTTTTACATTGCGAGTCTCGGATTTTTTCTCTGGATTTTGAGAAATACTTTGTTTTGGGTATCTCTCTGGCAGACAAAAGAATACCGAATGGATAGAATTACGGCGCATTTTCGCGAGACCGACAAGGGAAAATCGCTTTTTTTATCGTGGTTTTTACTTATAAAATGGCTGCTAATTTTGGGTTATTTTGTCGCGGCTTTTAATGAAACACTCTTTTTTCCTTATCAGCTTGCGGTTACGGCGGTTTTTGTTGTTGAAGGGTATCGGGTGATAAATGAAATCCTCTCGCATAGAATTCGTCGACCTGTTTTGACACCCAAAGCAATAATTTTGGCTGCAATAACGATTGCGGTTATCGGCGGTCTTTATTTCATTCCGTTTTTTGAAAAATTTGTTTGGCTTTTAATGCTTGATCGACTCCTCATCACGGTTATGGCAGTTGCGGTTTCATTTTTTGCGTATCCGACGGAGTTTATGCAGGACATCCGGATAGAGCAGGCGATGAAAAAAATCAACAAATATATAAGTCTTCCCGATGATAAAGAACGCCTTCTGGTTATCGGTATTTCGGGAAGCTACGGAAAAAGCTCGACAAAAGAATACATCGCGCAGCTTTTATCACAAAAATTTTCCGTTTTGAAAACCTTCGGATCACATAATACGCCAATCGGCATTGCCAATACAATTCTCTCCGGACTTCGCCACCAGACGGAAGTATTTGTCGTAGAACTTGGTTCTTACAAAAAAGGTGAAATAACGCAGCTTTGCCAAATCGTGAAACCGCGCATCAGCGTTACAACATCAATTTCAGATCAGCATTTGTCGCTTTTCGGGAGTTTTGAGAATATTATGGAGACCGAAAATGAGCTGATTTCAGCGCTTCCCAAAGACGGACTCGCGCTTTTTAACGCCAACAATGACGGCTCAAAAATGCTTTATAGACAAACAAAAAAGAAAAAAATTCTCTACGAGTCGCTTGAAAACGCGAAAACTTCAATGTCGGCAAAGCGAAGATCAAATGCGCAAATCGTTGCGTTTAATATTGTACCGCAGAAAACATCCGTTGTTTTTGACGTTTTGGTCGGGAAAAAAGCAGTGAGATTTGAGGCGCCGCTTCTGGGAGCGCATTCGGTTGAAAATATTTTGCCCGCGATTTATCTGGCAAATCTGCTGGGTATGAAAATGATTGAGATAAAACAAGCCGTTGCCAAACTCGCGCCTCTTGAAAAGCGAATGGTTTTGCATCATTTGGGAAAAGGCGGTATTGCAATTGACGATACATTTAACGCAAGTCCTGAGTCGGTTCTCTCGGCAATTTCATACATGAAGCTTTATAAAGGGAAAAAGATTTTGGTACTTGAACCGATGATTGAGCTTGGTAAAAACGCCGATGAAGACCATTACAATCTCGCAAAACAAATTGCCAAAATCTGCGACTATTTATTCCTCACCAATAAAAATTACTACAAAGCGATTGCATCGGGTATACAAGACGGGGATGGAGAGTGTATGATAGAGATAGAAAGCCCCGCCAAAATCGCTGAAGATATCAATAACATGGTCGGTAAAGATGATGTTATCGTTTTTGAAGGACGGGAAGCGGGGCTGGTTTTAAACAAAATTGTCTAATGTTATGGGACGACCGATTGCCATATCTCTTTCTCCGAATACGCAAACATCCGACATACTTCTTGCGTTAAAAACGCTTCTTGCGCCCTGGAATTACTACAAAGGAAATTATGCAACAGCGCTTGAACAGTGGTTTGTAAAAAACTTTAAAGTCGCGTCTGCCGTCTCATTTAATTCCGGCCGGTCTTCTCTTTTTGCAATTTTAAAAGCTCTGGATATTCAAAAAGGCGATGAAATTCTTATGCAGACGTTTACGTGTGTTGCCGTGCCCAATGCCATTATCTGGGCGGGCGCAAAACCGGTCTATGTGGACATTGATAAAACGCTTACCATGGACGCGAAGGATCTTGAGCGCAAAATTACCGCTAAAACAAAAGCGATTCTTGTTCAACACACATTCGGCATCCCCTCAAATATGGACGAAATTCGCACACTTGCGCGAAAAAATAAGCTTATTGTTATCGAAGACTGTGCGCATACAATAGGTGCGGTTTATAACGGTAAAAAACTCGGCACACTCAGTGATGTTGCGTTTTTCAGCCTGGGCCGCGACAAAGCATTTTCATCAGTGTTTGGTGGCATGGCGATAACCAATAACAGAACTTTGGGAAACAAACTCAAAAGTATTCAAAAGAAAAAAAATAATCCCAATGTTTTCTGGGTTTTTCAGCAGCTTTTGCACCCGGTCGCGGTTT
>DATIIG010000054.1:0-7649 GCA_035479835.1 Saccharimonadales bacterium (SeqCode)
TTCTTTGTCGTATTTTTTCAGCGGCAGGTTCATTTCGTAGCGATAACTCACAATTCGGGTTCCCTTTTTTAGCTCTTTTTTAAACTTGGGCAAAAGTTTGTTGAGTGTTCGCGGAACAAGATAGACAAAAATAACTGATGCCATAGAAATATCTTCATCAAAAAAATTTTTCCGCTTAACGGTTATTTTTCCCTGCAAACCTCCCAGCAAAATTCGCATTTTTGCAATCAATACTCTGGTCGGATCTATCTCAATACCCACTGCTTTTGCTCCGTGCTCTTTGCTTGCTGTAATAATTGCCGTCCCGTCACCGCAACCAAGGTCATATACTACGTCTTTATTTGAAATGCCAGCGAGTTTGCAAATCGCGCGCGCTGTTTTTTTGTTGGTCCTCCACCACGGCGCCCACGGACTATTCGGCGGCCAGACCCACGAGAGAATTACCAGAAGAAACAGAATAATAAGCAAAACTATAATATTTATGATCATAAAGAATAAACCACTTTTCCCGCGATATCTTTTTTCTCAATCCAACCGAAAGCTCTACTGTCCGTACTCTCCCTCGAATTGTCTCCCAAAACAAAATACTTTTCTTTTGAAACTTTCGCAATACGTTTTATTATATATTTTTCCTTAACATTTTTGTGAGGATTTTTTAAAACGACAACGTCATTTATTTTAAGGTTTTTAAAAAAGTGAAGTGCCAAAACTTGTTCGCCGTTTTTATACGAAGGTCTCATGCTGTTTCCGTAGACTTTAAATTTTAAAAGAGGAAAAAAATGCACTACTTTGCCGCTTTTGACTGAGCAAACATATCCGCTATCTCATCAACCGCTTTGACCAAATCTGAAGCCAGTTTTGCGTCAACATTTTGCTTGTTTTGCGAGCAAAGTTTTACCGCACTCCAAAATTTCTCATGAAGACTAGGAAACATCTTCAAATGTTCGGGTTTAAAATAATCCGCCCAGAGAATAAAAAGTTCTTCTTTACATTTTCTGGCGTGCTCTTCTTTTGTCAACACGCAGCGGACAAATTTATTTCTATCGGAAACGCTTGTATTTTCCTTTGGCAATTCGTCAATAAGGCTTACCATTTTTACAACCGTTGCCGCGGCAATTTGTGCGGGTTTTGGATCATAAATGCCGCACGGAACGTCGCAATGCGCGTACACGCTTTGGGTCGGGAGAAATTTTGAGGCAAAAATCAGCAGCCGTTTCATACCAAAAACTATAGAACTTTTCATTCCACTTGTCAACCACAATAATCTTTTGTATACTTTTTATATGAAAGCGTTTGATAAGTTTGTTACCCAAGTCGTAAATAAATACTCGCTTCCCGTAAGCCGCTTTGCGATTTTTCTCATTTACTTCTGGTTTGGCGTTTTGAAACTTTTTTCTCTCTCCCCTGCCAACCCGCTTGTCGCGGGACTTTTGGAAAAAACACTTCCGTTTGTCTCTTTTAACCAGTTTATTATTTTCCTGGGAGTTGTTGAAATGATTATCGGCATTCTCTTTCTTGTACCAAAACTTGAAAAACTCGCGTCGGCAATTTTAATCATTCACATGCTTACCACTTTCGGACCGCTGCTTCTGGTGCCGGCAATGTCGTGGCAGAATTTTCTTGTTCCCACCCTTGAGGGACAATATATTTTAAAAAACTTTGTAACCCTTGCTTTGGTCATGCAGGTTTTGCGACAAACCGCGAAAAAATAAACTTTTCCTATTTTGCTTCTTGACAAAAGTCGTGAAAACTTGCAAAATACATTTGAAATCATTTTGTGAATTCAAAACTTCTTGTCATTATTCTGCTCATCGTCATTCTTCTTGGCGGAGGTTATTTTCTTTATTCAAAAGGTAAAAATTCTACAACTCCGGCACCATCTTCTTCAAACACGCCTTCAACGATTTCCGGAAAAATTGATTTAGACGGCGTTGTTCCAAGCGGCGCGACCATTAGTATTAGTGAGCGCTCAGTCGGAAGCAGTCAGTTTAATACGGTCGTTACCGGAGTAAATGCCGCAGATAATGCAACGTGGAGCTGGACCGGAGCGCAAAAAGGAACCGCGTATGAACTCCAGGCAAATGTTATTGCAAACGGACAAACCGTTGAACAGTCAAGTGTTGTTACCGATGTTGCTCCCTCAAACGCCGCGGTACTTCGCATTGTCACAACACATGTTCCGCCAAGCCCCTCTCCCGCAACGATTTCGGGTGTGTTTGACTTAAACGGATATATTCCAACAGGCAGTATCATTGCGATTTCCGCCAGAAAATCAGGAGATGCAAACTTTGCAGTTGTTGCCAACAACTTGGCGGCAAAAGACAACGGCAGTTGGAGCTGGACAGGCGCGCTTTCCGGGCAAGCATATGATGTACAGGCGGCAATTATTCAAAACAGCAATACCGTTGCCCAATCCGCTGTTCAGTCAATCACCGCACCGGCCGGCGGAGAAACCATTACCATTGACTCAAAAGAAACGCCGCCAAAACCCGCAACCGTTTCGCTTTCCGGAACCATTACCATCAACGGCTCTATCCCAGGCGGCGCGACAGTCAGTATCGGTGTTCGCCCGACAGGAACAAGCACGTTTAATCAAGTCGCAAACGGACTCACGGCATCAAACGGCATGAGCTGGAGATGGAACGGCGCGTCGTCCGGAAGTTCGTATGATGTACAAGCGTACTTGTGGAACAATGGTAAACCTTATTCGCAGTCACAGGTTTTGACAATGGCAGCACCCGCCGCTTTGGAAGGACTGACCATTAATGCGCAAACGCAACCGCCCGCGCCTCCGGGATCAAGTATCAATGCAAGTTGCGGCGGTTCGCAAAACAGCATGAGACAGGCAAATATTACCTACAACTCACAAAACGGCTTGCAAAATCCTCAGCAGTATCAGGTAACGGTGGGAACATCGAGTCAGGGAAATCAGGTATTCTCAACAACCGTTACGCCCAATAACCCAAGTGCGGTACAAAGTCTCTCAACCGGGTATGTCTTAAATCAGGGACAAACCTATTACATCCAGTACGCATATTCAACATGCACCAACTGCAATACATTCTCTCCCTTCTCCCCCTCCGTTTCTATAACGTGCAATCCGTAGAAATTAGTTACTCTTGACAAATAGTTTTCGGTTTGCGACACTAAATTTGTCATGGGAAATGAAGGAAATTCTCCAATACAAGGAGTGGCTGACGGTACAACAACTACGGCAGTGCCGGTTCCGCCGCCTGCTGAAGTCGCGCAACCCGCCGCAGCCGAAGCACCCGCAACACGTTTAACAGCAGCAGACGCGGAAAGAGCAAAAGCGGAAAAGGAAGCAGCCTTTACAACGCTTATGGATGACATGGAAGCAAGCGTTGAAGCGCAAGGACAATATTTTGTAAAACTTGGTCAAAAAAAACCAATTACCGAAACCCGTCCGGTTACCACCTCAAAGTTTATGGGAATGGGCAAGAAAACAACTGATCAGGAAACAACTGTTGGATATGATGATGACAGAGCGTTAATCTTAAGAGCGCCAATTGATAAAGAAGTATACGGTAATGCAAGAACAGATTTTATCGTTGTAACTCCTGATGGCTTTCGTATCATTCCTTTTTATAAAAATGATATAGATAATCCGCAAAGTGGCAGTGCTAATTATCATAAAAGAAATTATGATATGGTGGTTGCTCTTACTTCAGGAACACAAACTCCAGATGGTTCTAGTAGATATGGAACTAATATGCGCAGCACATATAAGGCACTAGTTAGCGATAATGGATTTGATACGAATCAAGAGGGAAAAGCAAAATCGTACGACTATATCAACCTAGAGGAACCAGATAAAATGAACATTCAGGAGGATTTTCAAAGCGCTGTAGACGCAAGTATCAGGATGACGGAATCTCCACATAGACAACATGTTGAGGAAGCAACAAAACAAACACAGGTTGCAACACAAGCAACAAGCATGATCCGCAACTTACCTCCAAGACCTTAGCGTTTTTGACTTCATTGGTTTACAATTAAAAAACATTATTGTTCTTGCGCAAAAAGAGCTTCCCTGCTAAGATTAAACACAAATATTTTGAAAGGAGGCGATACGATATGTGCTACAACTGCGGGTGCGGATTACCCGATGATGATATGGGACAGGGAAACGCGGGTGTTGACCCAAACGGCAAATCCATCACCAACAAAACGTTCAAAGCTGCTGCGGATTCGCAAGGAATGAGCGAGCAAGATGCCAAAAAAGAAACGCTTAAGCTTCTCAAAAAAGTTCTGGGAGAAAAATAGTTTGCAATAACGTTTCCGCTGTCCTACAATTGAAACTCAATGAAACAAATGCTTTTAAGCTTCCTCTGTGTTTGTTTGTTTTTTACAATAGTTCAAAAAGCAAACGCGCATGTAGGTAGCGGCCCGCCGTTTCTCAAAATAAACGGTACCTACTCGGCAACCAATCCGTACTATCAGGGACCATCTGCGATTAATGTGCCCCAAGACACGACCTCCCAAGTCTTTCTTCCCGGAGATAAACTTTCAATGGAAATTGTAACAAGCCAACTTACCGTTCCGCCCGATATCGCGGCAAAAACCGTGTTTCGGTGGCAAATGTATAGCGGTGAAAATTTTTCACAAAAAACGGGTTCCGATCAATTCGGAACAACCGCGACGTACACGTTTTCAAAACCGGGATCATATCTCCTTACCGTTGAAGCAAAAGCACCGGGATCAACTGAAAATCTCATTATTGACACCGTTCAACTTGACGTCGTGCCCAGCACAACATATAAACTGCCCAAAGCGAGTGTTTTTGTCGGGGCTGACACGCTCAAAAGCGGCGCTGCCATGACGTTTGTTGCAAAATCAAGTATTGACCGGGCGGTAAAACACACCACGGCACTGTGGGACTTTGGAGATAATACGATACAAAAAGGGCTGACCCTCTCGCATACATTTTCCGACTGGAATTTTTTTACGTATGTCTACATGCGCGTTGTTGATGACCGGGGTCTTGTAAATGATATAGGATTTAACGCTCAGGGAGTAAACGGCACCATAAAACTTGTTCCGTTTGGAAATATGCAAACGGTTCCTTTATCCTTTGGCACGCCGGATCAGGCGCGCGCGTATGCAAATCAAAAAAACACTGCGCTCTCAGCTCAAAATCAGACAACAATTTATTTTGTTTTGGGCGCGATCTTTATTCTGGTTCTTGTTATAATTGTTCTGGTACTGCGAAAAATTAAGACATGAAAATTTTTCGAAATATTCGCTTCCTGATACTTCTGACAAGCGTTTGCATATCACTTGCCGTGTATTTGTTTGTAATGTTTTTTGTTCCCTCCGGAAGCACGCAAGTTGTAAAACTGACAGAGAGTTATGCGCTTATTTCACTTGGATATTTATATCTAACGCTTCTTGCTGGGCCGTTTTGCTATACATTTGGCTGGTTTGCGTACCAGGGGCTCTATTTAAAAGCACGACGCGCACTGGGCGTCTCAACGTTTTATTTTGCGCTCTTACACGCCGGCATTTCATTTTTTGCGCAACTGGGCGGATTTAACGGACTAAGCTTTCTCACAAGCGGGTATCTGTGGGCAATAATTTTTGGAGCAGTTGCGCTTTTTATTTTTTCACTTCTTGCACTTACCTCGTTTGATTTTGCCGTTTCAAAACTAACATTTACGAAATGGAAACTTTTGCACAGATTTATTTATCTTGCGGGTATTTTTGTACTTGCTCATGCGGTTATGCTCGGAGCTCACTTTTCAAATTTGTCAAACGGCGTTTCGCAAATTACGTTTGTTGCTTTGGCATTTTTACTTCTTTTGGAAGCGCCGCGCCTTGACAAGCTTTTATTCAAACGCTTCAAGGTACCACAGTTTGGTATAAGTTTTCTTATGCTTGCGCTCCTCCTAACCGCTTTCTATTTTTCCGTTATCAAACAGAGCTTCGGCACTAGTGCTGTTTCATTTGATATTCACGCGGCACACCGCCAGCTTGCCCAAACTACCCAGCAACAATCAACGTTTGCAAACAATTCAAAATTAAATACCATTCCCGGCTTAAACGGAGATAGAAATAAGCGCTACACCGTCAGCATTGCAACCGATCCGCCAAACCCCCAAGCGGGTCAGGATGTTACGGTACGTTTTAGCATCTACGACGCGACAAACGGCAATAGAGTTTCGCTGTTTCGTCTTTTGTATGAAAAGCCGATGCATTTTATTATCGTTAATAATTCCTTAACTTATTTCTCTCATATTCATCCCGTTCAGCAAGGGAGTGATTTTGTTATTACAACGCAGTTTCCCAAAGACGACATGTATCATTTATATATAACATTTTATCCTTATGGTGGCATCGAACAGCAGGTCGGGTTTAGCTTGCCGATCGGACAAGTCCCAAACCCGCTCAGTGTTTCAAACTCAAAGCCGGATGCTTCCCAAACAAAAACGTTTAGTAATTATGCCGTATCCGTAAATACTCACGGCACTCTGAAAGCATCCGCGATGTCGCTTGGTCAGCAGACAATTACCTTTACCGTCAAAGACGCAAAAACAGGACAACCCATAACCAATCTTAAACCGTATCTGGCGGCATTTGGTCACTTAACCATGATCAATCAGCAGACATTTGATTTTATTCATGTGCATCCGTATAATTTGACGCCGCCCGCGCCGACTGCAAACGGCGGACCAACTGTTGATTTTTTGCCGATTGGGATTTACGGACCGTTTACTCCCGGAACATACCGGGCGTTTGCAGAGTTTAATCCGGACGGAAACCTCTTTACCGCGGATTTTACGATAAATTTAGAATGAAAAAAATATTTTTTATTGTTTTAAGTTTGTGTCTGCTTGGTTTAATACATCCCAAACAGTCGTTTGCCCATTTTCTCGCAACCGATAAAAATATCGGCGCGGTTTTGCATATTGATCCCAACGATGCGCCGGTTGCCGGAGAACAAGCCGGTTTTTTCTTTGAAATAAAAGACAAAATAAACAAATTTAAAGCGACCGATTGCTCGTGTCGTGTTGATATTTTGGAAAACGATACAGTCATTTATTCAGATGCTGTATTTACCCAAAATACCGATCCAAACCTTTCAACCGCAAGTCTTTTTTATACGCTTCCTAAAACCGATGTCTATACCATAAAACTTATCGGCACACCGCGCAGTTCGAATGCATTTGCGCCCTTCATACTTTCGTGGGATATTCGAGTTGATCAGCAAGAAAAAGCAAGTACAAATTTTTTTACAACTCCTTTTGTACTGATTGCAGCGGGTATACTTTTGTTTTTGTTGTTTGCTTTTCTTGGAAAACGGTTTATAATAAAATCCAAAGATGGTGAAAAACATGATAAAGAAACTGACTCCCCTGTTTATTAGTATCATTGCACTTTTTCTTTTTGTTACCCCCGCGTTTGCACATGTTGTCGTTCATCCCTCAACCGCAGGCGTTGCTTCATTTCAAGAGTTTAGCATGTCGGTCCCGACGGAAAAAGATTTTCCGACTGTTGGACTAAAACTTTTAATTCCCGGCGGTTTACAAATGGTAACACCAAATGTAAAACCCGGTTGGACGATTACCGAGAAAAAAATCGGAACCGGAGAGGATGCGCTGGTTTCAGAAATTGACTGGACAGGAGGAATT
>DATIIG010000055.1:0-8635 GCA_035479835.1 Saccharimonadales bacterium (SeqCode)
TTCGGATCACGCAATGGGATATTCTCGATTTTATAATCAATAAAAACTATAAGGAACTTGAGTGGCCTAAAGACTACTGGCCGGAAAAATTTGCCAAAGCAACACAAAAAGATTGGGATTATACTATTGAAACATTTGAAAAAGACGTAAAAGCGCTACAAAATATCGTTAAAAATCCCAAAACCGATTTATTTGCAAAAATTCCCTGGGGTAGCGGACAAAATATTCTGCGAGAAGTGCTTCTCGTCGCGGATCATAACGCGTATCATATCGGTGAGTTTACTTCACTACGTCAGGTCATGGGGACGTGGGACAAAAGCCACAAATAAATTATTTTTGTTTAAGCCGTTTTGTCCAGATAACCAGCGCTTCCATAAGTTCACTTATTTTTTCTATCGTATGTTCATCGACAACTTTACCCTCTTTTATTTTCTCCGCCGCGTTGGTAACGATACACTCGGGTCTATTGATCGGATGCATATTCAGAAATACAAATGTTTGTCGCAGATGATACTGCGCTCGCGATCCTCCAAGTGCTCCTGAGGCACTCATAATCGCAACGGGCTTATCATCAAAACTGTTATCGCCGTATGGCCGCGACGCCCAGTCAATCGCGTTTTTAAGGTATCCGGGAATTGAAAAGTTATATTCAGGAACTGCAATCAGTATCGCGTCCGCGGCTTTTATTTTTGCTTTAAATTCTTTGGCAATGAGTGGAAGATCTTTTTCCATATCGGCATTAAACTGCGGGAAATCGCCGAATTTGTTGAAAAGTTCATAGGTCGCATTTTCGGGACAACACTGCGATGCTTGTTGCAATAGCGCAAAGTTGAGTGAGCCTTTGCGAAGACTTCCTCCGAACCCGAAGATTTTTACTTTATCCACGAAGCAACAATAACAGAATATTAGAAAATGCGCAAGAAACCCTATTGACAATTCTCTGCAATTATTAGAAACTGGAATAGTGAAATTATTACCGCTTCTTGCAGGACTCGCCGGTTTACTCTTAGTTATTCTGGCAGTCGTCTACTTTGCAATGCCGGCAAGCTCACTACCGAGTTTTGTCCCGGGATTTGATCCGACACTCACCAAGCATCATTATACTCACGGTGTTGCTTCACTGCTTGTAGGTCTTGTTCTTATCGCATTCTGGTGGTTTAAAAGCAAAAAGTCAGCGAAGTAAAAAGAGAAGACTCGCCCCTACTCCCCCCGCAGCACAATATAATCCAAACGGCCAGAGTTTTTGTGTCTGAAAATATTTTGTCAGAAACTTCACCGACAAAAACGCAAAAATACCCGCAAAAAGAGCACCGATCAGAGCTATTTGCAAATTTTCAATTTTCCCGGAGTCGATAAGGTCAGGAAGTTTCAGAAGCGACGCCGCGGCAATGATCGGCGTGGCAAGAAGAAAAGAAAATCTCGCAGCATCTTCATGAGAGAGTCCGGCCAAAAGGCCGCCTGTCATACTGCTTCCCGTTCTTGAAAATCCGGGAATTAAAGCGATGCTTTGTAGCGCACCGACTTTGACCGCCTGTTGCCAATTCAGTTTCGAAATCCGCTCTTCGTTTCCGGAAAGCGAATTGTTTTCTTTTACGCGTTTTCTCAGAAACTCTGCAAAAAACAGCAAAATCCCGTTTAGTATTAACACAAAAGCGACGAGTTGCGGCGACGCAAAAAGTTTTTCAAGCGTTTTTTGTAGCATTATTCCGAGCAAGCCCGCAGGAATTGTTGCGACAATAAGTAACCACGCGAGTTTTGCGTCGTTGTCGCTGTCTTTAATTTCTCGGACTCTCAGCGATCTGAAAAACCCTGAGATTATCCGTTTCCAATCTTTGAAGAAAAAGAAAAATAACACAAGTGCCGTTGCGGTGTGCGTGGCAACAAGAAACGTTACAAAAAACGGATCATCCTGTTTGATATTCCAGTTGAGAATTTTTGGCAAAATAACACTGTGGCCCAGACTTGAGATAGGAAAAAGTTCCGTTATCCCCTGCACCATACCGAAAATTGCCGCCTGGAACATATTTAACATAGATTTATTTTAGCACAAGAACTTAAAAACCGTACGTTCGGGCAAAGTCGTCCGCTTCTTTTTCCTGTTTTTTGATTTCACCTTTTGTTTGGTGCAGAAGAATTGCGTTGCGGTGATTTAACATGACATGGCCGATTTCGTGCGCGATTGAGTGGTGAATTTGATAATCATCCTGAATCAAAAGTTCGTCGCTTAAAAAAATCAAATGTTGATTCTTCAGGTCATTGCCGGTGAATGTAAAAGCCCACGCATCATCCAGTGATCCGATAAACCAGCAGTTGCCAGTAACAAAGTTTGTAATTTCATCCGGCATGTTTGAGAGCACATTGCATACGTGCATTTTCATCGGAAAACTTCCGACAAGTTTGCCGTGGAACGCCTCATAAACTTCTCCCACTTTCTCATCCATAGCTATTATTGTAACACGCGAAATTGGTGTATAATAATTACGTGCTGAAATTTATCCTGAAAGTTTTTGTCATCTTTCTTCCTTTTGCGGTTGTTATTACACTTCTATGCGGACTTGTCGCGGTTTCCATGCAGCAATATATTCGCGAGGGCGCAAGCGATCCTCAAATTCAGATTGCAGAGGATTTGGCAGCGCAGCTTTCGCAAGGCATACCTGTTTCATCATTTGTTTCTGGTACAAAAGTTGATATCAGATCAAGTCTCTCCCCTTTTGTAATCGTGTATGACAAAACCGGAAATGTTTTGCAGTCAAACGCACAGCTAAACGGAAAAACGCCCGCTGTCCCACAGGGAGTTTTTGATATAAATAAATGGAAACAGCCGATTGTGGGACACCATCTTGCTTTTGATTTTCCTCAAAACGAAACGCGGTTTACGTGGCAGCCCACAGATGATGTTCGTATCGCGACAGTTCTTGTTTACTATAGTAGTCAAAAACAATCAGGATACGTTTTGGCAGGTCGCTCAATGCGCGAAGTCCAAACACGCATAGAAAATGTATATCTTCGCGTATTTGTCGCGTGGGTTGTTACGCTTTTTGCCACGCTTATTGCCGTTATCTTTGCCAAAGTTGAACTGCGTAGTCTTTCCCGCCGAAATTAGTGTATGTTTCGCAAAGTTTCAGGATATAAAAAAACCGGCAGACCGTGGCTTTTTAAAACTGAAGTCTGGCTTGCGATTGTTTTTATCGCGGCAAATTTACTCGTTTTGGATTTTTTCTTTTTAAGGCCGAAAGAAAAAACAGTAACACAAATCCCGCAAAATCTTGCAAATATTCCCACAACTATTCCAAGTGTTCCCCTCTCGCCTACCCAATTGTCGACCGTTTCGCAAACCGCTCAAACGCAAACGGTTGTTTCAAATTCGGGGGTAAAAGATTACTTTATCCCCCTTGGCTCGGGCACCACTTCGTCAAATGATTGGACAAGCATTGAAGGAGCACAAGCCTTTGTTGACCCCGCGCAATACGGCACTATTAAAACGGTAAAGTTTGAAGCATCAATCAGCAATCCTAATTCCCCGCAAAATGTTTCCGTCCGGCTTTTTAATACTACGGCAAATCACGTTGTCTGGAATAGTGAAATGACCATGACCAGTGACAAAAATGCAGCGCTTCTTATCTCAAATCCTGTTACGCTTGATAGCGGAAATAATCTGTATCAAGTGCAGGTAAAAACCCAGCTTATGGCTCCGACCGTTCTTACACAGTCGCGCGTTCATATCACGACGTTTTAGTTTGCTTTTTTCTTTTTCAAGCATAATTCTTACACATTTTTCATCTTGCTATACATAGAAAATCGTATTATACTCGCAGCATGGCTAAGCCAAAAGTTCAGATAGCAAAAAAAGATAACGCGCCGCGTCTGGAACTTGCCCAAAAAGCCGCGCACATCGGAACATTTGAGTGGGATTTTCAAACAAATAAGGTCATCTGGTCACAAGAGCTCAAAAATATTTACGGCAGACAAAAAGATTCCTTTAAAGGAACATATAGCGATGTGGCAAACGCCATGTTCTCCCCCGATCGCAAAGCGACAAATCAGACAATACAAAATGCGATAAAAGAACAAAAAGAACTAAAAGTTGAGTACCGGATTGTCTGGCCGGACAAAAGTATGCACTGGCTTCAGGCGCGGGGAAAAACATTTTATAACGTAAAGGGCAAGCCGCTTCGGATGATCGGTGTCGTTATAGATATTACCGATCGCAAACGACTTGAAGATAATTTGCAGTTTCTTTCCGACGCGAGCAGAATTTTTTCATCCTCTCTTGATTTTCAGACAACGGTAAACTCTGTTGCCAAGCTTGCGGTTCCGCATATCGCCGATTGGTGCGCGGTGGATATGCTTGATAGCAAAGGCGAAATAGAACAAGTAGCACTCGCACATAAAGATCCCAAAAAAATTGCATGGGCAAGAAGACTTCGCAAAAAAATGCCGGTTTCACGCGATGATACAAGCGGCGTGCCCAAAGTTTTGCGAACCGGTAAGCCGGAATTTTTTCCCTATATTTCAGATGAAATGCTTATTGCCGCAGTAAAAAATAAAGAGCAGCTAAAAATAATCCGAAATCTGGGCATATCCTCCGCTATCACCGTGCCGCTTCGCATGAATAAAAAAGTAATCGGCGCGATTACATTTGTCGCGACCGAATCGGGGCATCACTTTACCAAAACCGATCTGGCAACCGCTCAGGAGTTGGCAAACCGCGCGTCTCTGGCACTTGAAAACGCGCGTCTTTATACCGAGTCACAAAACGCGCTGAAACAGCGCAATGAATTTATTTCCATTGCGTCGCATGAACTTAAAACTCCGGTCACCAGCATAAAAGCATACGCGCAGGTTTTGCAGAGACGTTTTTCAAAAATGGGAGACCAACTTGCCGCGACGCAGCTGGAAAAAATGGACGGACAGCTTGTAAAACTGACCAACCTTATTAACGATCTTCTTGATATAACAAAAATCGAATCGGGAAAAATTATGTTCAACGAGGAAAAATTTGATTTTGACGGATTGATTTCGGAAATTGTTGAAGATTTACAACATACTACCGATGCTCATCATATTGTACAAAGCGGAAAAGTTTCAAAAAAGGTTTTCGGTGACAAAGACCGAATCGGCCAGGTCTTGACAAATCTTATCAGCAATGCAATTAAATATTCTCCGCACAGCAAAAAAATTCTCGTGCAGGTCGGGACATATAACAACCACGTAAAAGTTTGCGTAAAAGATTACGGCGTGGGGATTTCAAAAGAAAAACAGGAAAAAGTATTTGAACGGTTTTATCGTGTCAGCGGACCCAAAGAAGATACATACCCGGGTTTGGGGCTCGGGCTTTATATTTCATCCGAAATTGTAAAGCGGCAGGGCGGCAGAATATGGGTGGAAAGCACCGAAAACAAAGGTTCGACATTTTGTTTTACGCTCCCGATTGAGCAAAAAAAGCATTAATGTTCTTACTCGCATCTTACGTAAAAAGAGTAAGCTATATGTGCTGTCTATGAAAAAGAAAATACTTGTTGCCGATGACGACCCTGCAATTGTTGATGCGATCCAAATGATTTTAGAAGACGAAGGTTTTGACGTGGAAACAACCGTTAATGGAGAAACTGTGGGGAAAATGAATAAACGACATCCCGATTTACTGCTTTTGGATATCTGGATGTCCGGACAGGACGGACGGGAAATTGCAAAGCGTTTAAAACACGAGAAAAAAACAAAGAATATTCCCATTATTCTTATCTCCGCAACAAAAGATATTGAAAAATCGGCAAAAGAAGCGGGAGCCGACAATTTTCTCGCAAAACCGTTTGAGATACAAGATCTTCTCAAAATTGTCCACCGTTACGTCTGATAAGCTTGCCAACCTTTTTTGAATATGATAGGATAAATTCCCTTCATATGCTGCCAAAAACACTCGCTTTTGTTGATATTGAAACTACCGGAACCGGCGCGACCTATGACCGGATTATTGAAATCGGTATTCTTCGTATTGAAAACGGAATTCTGGTCAAAACATACAAATCGCTTGTCAATCCGCAAAGCTTTGTCTCGCCTTTTATTACCGAAATGACGGGAATTACTCAGGGAGAGCTTGAAAACGCTCCGACTTTCAGACAAATTAAAGACGATGTTTTGGAGATACTCAAAGACGCGACATTTGTTGCGCATAATGTCCGGTTTGACTTAGGTTTTTTTAAAAACGAATTTAAACGCCACGATATTTCGTTTGCTCCCAAACATTTTTGCACCGTCAAGCTCTCGCGTCACCTCTATCCCCGCTTTACTCATCATAATTTGGACAGCATTATCAAGCGTTTTAAAATCAACTGCGAAAGCCGTCATCGGGCGTTTGACGACGCGCGGGTTTTGTGGGAATTTTACAAGCGTGTTCACAAAAAGTTCGGCGAGGAAAAATTAGCGAGTGCAATTGAGACAGTTATGAAAAAGCCTGCAATTCCTCTTAAACTTGCTGCATCATTTATCAACGATCAGCCCGAAGGGCCGGGCGTATATATTTTTTACGGCGCGAATAAAACGCCGCTTTATATCGGCAAAAGTGTGAATATCAGAAACCGAATTCTCTCGCATTTTACCTCTGATCACCAGACATCACGGCAGATGAATATGTGTCAGCAGATTGAAGATATCGAAACGATCAAAACTTCCGGAGAACTAGGAGCACTTCTTTTGGAATCAATGCTTATCAAAAAAAAGCAGCCGCTTTTTAACCAGCAACTTCGCTTAAGTCAAAAACTCGTATCGTTAAAAAAATCAACAGACGAGAACGGATTTCATACCGCGCGCGTTGAAATCGTCGATCGCATTGATCCATTTAAGCTTTCGGAGGTTTTGGGGATTTTCAAAACACAGAGACAGGTAAAAGAATTTTTACTGCTTTGTGCAAAAGAATATTTTCTTTGCTACAAACTTTTAAATCTTGAGAAAACGAAAAAAGCGTGTTTTGCGTATCACCTGGAAATTTGTAAAGGCGCATGTGTGGGGCGCGAAACAAGTCTGAAATATAATATGCGCTTTGCGCAGGCGTTTTCAAAAAAGAGCATTAAACCATGGCCGTTTAAAGGTCCGGTTATTATTGAAGACAAAGATGTATTGGACAAAAGCGGTGAGGCGTTTCTGGTAGACAAGTGGTGTTTTTTGGGAAGTATCCGATATGATGAGCAAAGTCAGTACAGTCAGGATAATACCGCTGCGTTTGACCGCGACACCTATAAAATTTTACTTCGATTTCTCAAAAACAAGAAAAACTGGCGAAGTGTCCGCCAGATTACGCCAGAACAATTATCCGCGTACTTTCCTTCTCAAAACGGTTTGACGACCATGGCGTGATAAAGCCATGAATACATACTAATTCCGACAAGTGCAGCACCTGCTGAAAGTAATGCTAAACCAAGCAATTCCTGTTTAGAAATGTGAGGGCTAGAAGCTTGCCATGGAGAACTGACCGATCCGCTTAGTCCGAACAACTGCCACGAATTAAATATCATGACCTAATTCTAGCGGACATACGTAAAGCCAGTGTAACCGGTAGGTAAGAGAATAATGAGAAATTATTTTCCGGCAACTATTGCAAAGGCTTCTGTGATACTGTCGATAACAAAGTCCGGATTATGTTCAGAAATTTTACTTCCAAGCAGTCCATAGGTAACTCCGATTGTTTTTGTTCCCGCTTCTTTGCCCGCAACAATATCATTGATCGTATCCCCCATCATAATTGCTCTTGAAGCAGGGGTACGAAAATATGCCAATGCTTTGTGAATTCCTTCAGGATGCGGCTTATGTTTTTTTACGTCATCAGCGGTAATCACCAGATCAAAAAGATGATGAATCCCTATTGTTTCCAAAATCAACCCTGTATTATGTGATCTGCTTGTTACCCCTGCAATTTTTATCCCTTTTTTTCTTAGTTTCTCAAGTGTTTCGCGTGTCCCGGGAAAATGGGAGATTAAATGAAGATTTTCTTCCTGTACTTTTGAAAGTGATTGGAATAGTAACTGGACATCCGACAATCCGGTCAGCCTTGAAAGAACTTCTTTAGCAGGTCTGCCCATCAAAGAAATAATTTGATTTTCATGAGGTTTTTTGCCGGTATGCTTGCGGACAACATATTGAAAAGTAGTAACAATGAACTCTCTCGTATCCACCAGCGTTCCATCAATGTCAGTTAAAAGAAGATCGAATGTGTTCACCATTCCATTATAACAGACCAGAACTGTCACTAGACTTTACAAATTTATTTACAATTAGCTTTACAAACGTTATGATCCTACTGAACCATTACAATTAACTTTACAAATAACTTGACAATTAAAGTGTGATATGCTATACTTACGGTATGTTTGAGCCCAAGTTTAGCTATACGCCCAAGATTGTCAATAATATAGCCTTGATTGAGCGCCTGTACGGCCAGCTTCTGGGGGAAAAACTCATTCCGTCTCTGAGCCTCAAGCTCTCTGAAGAAAACCAGATTCTGGCTACGCACTACTCCACAAGCATTGAGGGCAATCCCCTTTCCCCCCGCGATGTCACCAATATCATTTTGGGCGAACAAATTCCTGTCACCAAGTCGGAAAAAGAAGTCAAAAATTACTTTTCGGTTTTGACGCATATGTTT
>DATIIG010000056.1:0-27463 GCA_035479835.1 Saccharimonadales bacterium (SeqCode)
CGAATAAGAGAGTTTGATCAAAACAGCAACTTTACCGGCAATTTTATAAACGGAGCGACAGTAAAGTTAACCGACGCGTCAGGCTCTGCAGTTTTGCAAACCACAACATCAGTGCGAATCGGCAGTGAAGACGGGTGGGCAATTTTTGACGGGGTTACTGCCGGCACCTATGGAACACTCGCGTATAAAAGTACGTACACGGGGCTTTGGAAACAAACTGCGTGTAGCGGCGGCGGTACCACAACCGATGCAACAATAAATAACAGCAATACCGAAAGTCAAACCGCGGCTTTTCAAAACAGTAACGCAGTAACGGCAAATCAGATAACATGGTGCAAAGATCTGGGGCTGCAAAATGCCTCATTTCAAACAGGCGGCAGTTTGCATTTTCGCATCCGCGAGTTTACGCAGAGTGCAAGTCCAAGCGCTAATTTCGTAAACGGCGCCACTGTTAAGCTCACCGACCCGACAGGCGCGAATGTGCTGCAGACCACGACATCTCAAACAGTCAACGGTCAGGACGGCTGGGCTATTTTTGATCACATCCAGCCGGGCCCATACGGCACGCTCGCCTACAAAACAGGCTATCTCGGGCTGTGGAAGCAGACCGACTGTAACGGCACGGGAGCCACCGACAGCGCCACGCTAACAAACAGTAATACTGAGGGTCAGCTTGCAGCATTCCAAAACAATAATGCTATTGTCAACAACCAAGTGACATGGTGCAAAGATTTGGGGCTCAAACTCCAGTAATTCTTACACTATTCCTACTTGACAAATCATTTAATATAGGATACAATTCTCTCAATCGAATACTGCCTTAGATAACTGGAATTATCATATCAGGTTACTAAAGCAGCTTTTTTATGAATAAGTTTTTATTTACTATCGGACTCACATTCTTCGCCTTTCTGCTTATGGCGGTCCCCTCTTTTGCAGACACTACCTGTCAACCCATTTACGGTGGCGGACAAAATTGCGTATCAACCGGAATATCGGTAGTCAAGTCTGTACAAAATCCGCAAACCGGTGCATTTGTCAATAACTTAAGCGCCAATGATCCCAGGTTTTCACCATCTCAAACGGTCACCTTTCAGGTAGCAGTCACCAACAACGGCAGCGCGGCTATCGGTACCGTTACCGTGAAGGATACATTTCCCCAGTTTGTTGCTTTTAAAGCAGGACCGGGTAGCTTTGATCAAAATAGCAAAGTTTTAACCTTTACGCTTACCAACCTTGCAGCCGGTGAAACCCGAACCGTGACGTTAACCGGCACAACTGCAGATCAAAACACGCTTCCCTCAGATCAGGGTATTACGTGCCCGGTCAACCAGGTAAGCGTTACTGCTGACAATGGCAAAGCAGCTCAGGCGTCTTCGCAGCTTTGTATTCAAAAACAAACTACGCCGACGACTCCTACAACCACGACAACAACCACAACTACTCCTGTTGTTCCGACAACGGGCGGCTTGACGGTCTTTCCCGCGCCCTCAGTTACAAACACTCCGCCGACCGGGCCAGACATGCTTGCCTTTCTCTATCTTATCCCAAGCGGCGCACTCGGCTATATGCTCAGAAAAAGAGCAATCCCTGTCTAATCGGGATTGCTGTTGGAGACGGCAGCTGATCCAACCCCTCAACTGCTCTCCCCAACCCTTTTGTAAGGATTGGAATTTCTCGTGTCTTTCCGGCCTCATTTAGCGAGGTCTGCAAAGAGATGAGACGAACTTATTTTTATTTGTTTCTACGAAAGTAGAAGCTCTTTGACAAGGTATCAGGATTCATATTCTTTTGAGTATGAATTTGATCTAACAGAAAAACTATACGCTTCGGTAGTCAAGTGCCGATACAGCATGTCGTGGATAACCGTTACTCTTCTTGGGCAGGGAAGGGTAGCAAGCTGCCACGGCATGCGGTGTCGGCATTTGAAACGAAGCAAAAATTTAAGAAAGGACACGCCTAAAAACGTATCATCTCGGATCGGGGTAAGGTTTAGTTCGCTCAAGGAGGAGCACCATGTACGTTCGTGCAATTTGGAATAATCTGTCTATATGGGACAAGCGTCTTGTTATCACGCTCGTGATCTCGGCTCTTGTTCTCGTTGGACTGTATTTCCAGCATCAACTCGACGCCCTAATCAGCAGGCTTATTTAGCCATCTCTTTTGAGATGAGGAATTGGAGACCTATGGTCAAACCATAGACTCGCAGGGCGAGTCTCCACGCAAACCCCTCACGTGAGGATTTGTAACCTAAGGAGGTGCTTATAACAGCACACAACTCCTGAAGGAGACGGCCATGATCCTAGCAGTGTTGGATTTCATGTTCTGGTGGGTGGTAAAACACATCGCCGAGGACATGCTCCACAAGCATCATCTCAATCAGCGGAGGGGAATCGTGAATCCAGTCGTTAAGACCATGCTCAAGGTCATAATCGTTCTGGCGATCGGTGTGATCGTTGCGCAGGTGTGCAGCGAAAACATCGCCGTCTGGGCGATTGACTACATTGTGATGGCCATCGCCATAGTCGTGGCGATTTGGGCCGTCATCATGGATCTTCCAGACCTCATTCAAGAGGTAGAAAGCAGGAGGTGGCAAGCCGAACAAAAGGTAAGCTTGGCAAACCAGCATCGTTCGAACAACCCATAAGTGCAGGAGAAGAAAATGCGCACGAACATTCGAAGCCTTGCTCTCGGCAGCGCCCTTTTGCTCGTCGTACCGCTCGTAGCGTGTACGGCACGGCCCAAGAACGCTGGCCCGGCGACACCGGTCACGGTGGTGGCGACTCAAGCCCCCGCCTCTCCGGCGCCGACACAGGCACCCGCCCCCGCTCCAACGGCAAACCCGACACCGGCTAACCCCGGAACGAGTGCGCCAAGCGGTGGCAACGCAGGCACTGGCACGGCCAACCCGCCTACTAACGGTAACCAGCCCGCAGGCGGCGGAACCCAGCCCAATTCGGGCAATACTTCTGGCTCTTCTTCGAGCGGTTCATCGACTGCCGGCACTGCTGGCGGCACGGGATCCGGTGCGAAGATCACCAGCGGAACGTCCGACGGGACAAACCCTGACCTGACGGCAGTCGTCAAGGGTAATTGTCCCATCAGCTCCAATACCCCGAATGGGATCTATCTCCAGTCAGGTCATAATAGGACCTGCTCTTGGAACCTGGACAAGCTCCCGACCGGGTGGCAGATGGCAATCGACGCAATCGGCTTCCAGATCAATGACGGCCAGATCTATACGAACACCATCAAGGGGTTCGAAGGGCTGACCGCCATGAAGCTCACGATCACCAGTGGTGCGGCAATGATCGCTCCACCGGCACGTGCGCAAGCTCGCTACTGCGAGATGGCAACAACCGATAACGGAATTGCAGACGAGAACGTCTGGGCACTGGCAAACAGGGCACCTCTTGGTTCCTGGGCCGCATGCCCCGGCGCGCAGCCCTCGTCGCAGGCCAATCCATCTTCCCCGTCGTCTGGAGGTGGCACAAGTGCGCCAAACGCAGCCCCTGAAACAAAGGGCGGCGAACGGCGTCCTACCGGAACTGCTGGATCGGGATCCTTCAAGGCTCACGAGCCTGTGGCCGGCAAGGTCGTCACTCTCAACGGTGTCGATCTGAAGCCGCAACCATGCTATCTGCCTGACCCACAGTCAGACGGATCGGTGCAAAACGGCGTCGTGAATCCTTGGCTCCCCGAGGTCGCCGATATGGCAAAGTGTAACGCCTAAGTATTCTGCGTGAACCGTGGGGCGAGCCAGCCGCTTAATCCCGTCGCAAGACAGGATGCGCATAAGCTGTGCCACGACCCCCGCTCGGTTCCACGCGGAGCTCTAAGCGGACACAAAGCCATGAACAATGTAGCTCGGCAACTCCGACGGCGCTGCCGCTGGAGCAATCAGCTATGGAGGATTCGCTTCATGCGGTGGTGGAAAAAGTCCACGCTTGCAATGGTCGTGTTCCTTTCACTCGCCCTCGTCTTCGGACGAAGCGATGTTCAGGGGCAGTCAGCCGACTGTAACGCATTTCCCGGCGGAGGAAGAATTCAGGTACCCGATGGGGTCACCTGCGCTTTCCCGCCTGGAACATCGGTAGTCGGCGCTGTGATTTATATCACCCAAGACACAAACTGGTTCAAGGCGCTTAACTGCGCTTATACCCGGGACCAGAATGTGTCAGGCGGCGTTCTCATCGGAGGCGCAGCCTATCCCGCCCTGTCAGGCGAACTTCGGCAGCAAGGTGCGTGTCAGTTCAACTTCGACGCGGATTTTACCGCGCTGATGAACGGCACAGCACAGCCGAGGCAAGCCACAGGAGATGGAAACACGCTGCAGTTCGCAAGCGGAGCAACCGTTTTTGGGTTCAGGATCACCCTGAACGACGGCCGCCGCTGGAACAACTGCGCGATGATTTCGTCGCAGGACAAAGGGTGGGTCCTTTCAGGTGTCATTGCACCGTTTCAGCAGGAGCTGGACCAGCAGAGGACGTGCGATCTCGCACATCCCGACGCGGTTCGGCAACTCACTGGCGACGGTGGCAAACTGACTTTCCCGGCAGGATCCAACGTTTTGGGCGCCTCGATTGTCTTGATGGGAGGTGCTGCTTTCACGCAGTGCTTCATGACATCCGCACCACAGGGTGGTACGGTAACATCAGGCAACATTGAGCCCAAACCCGACGAGATCCCACCCGGGATCCCGATCTGCCACTGAGGAGTGTGCGATGCGGTTTGCATTAGGTTTGAGCGTCGCGCTCTTCGGAGTTGCGATGTTCATCGCTCTGCGAAACACCCCTGTGGTGTTCGCCGGAGGCGAAACTTGTCCGACAACGCCCGAGCAGGCAGCCAGCCTGTACGGAGGCGTAGTCGCCCAAGGCGATAGAGACGCGGGATGGAGATCCTTCGGTAGTGACGCTGTGAGTTACATCGGCACGCCTGTGTCGTTTGTCGTTCCCAGCAACGCAACCTTGTGGTTTCCCCCACCCGCAGCTCCGAACTTGCATTTTCCGGGCGAGTACATTCGGAATGGTCATGAATTCACCCTTGCGTGCCTTCCGGATCGAGGTGTACCCCAGGCGGAAAGCCCGATACAAATTTGTCCTCATCAGGTAGATGACGGACTCACGCAAATTGGGGGTAACCGACTTGGATGGTCGACACCGAATAAGTGGTCGATGGACTCGCACCAACCGGTGCCTCTCTATTACCAAGGGAAGCCGGTGAATTTCACGGTGCCGAACCACGGTTTGGTTGAAGTCGATGAAACGACGTTTCTTCCAAGAGACATCGTAACAACAACGCACTTCATCCTGACGTGCTACGGCTAAACTTTTCCCGGGTGAACCCGTCGAGCTGCTTCACAACCAGTGAAGATATGCCCCGGGTAACCCGTGACACCGTGAACGGATGTTCACGCCTCCGCAATAGCGGAGAGAGGGGAAGAAAAGGACTGTTAGATCAACAGCTGTAACGAGGTCGTTACGATTGTCACTCACCTGCTTCTGCTGGTGAAATGACTGATCGTTTTCGATCCCTAACGCAGCTGCGTCCTGATACCTTACCCTTTACCGATTACATCGGTACTGATGAGTCCTGTTCGCCAAAAGCGAAGAAGGACGAAAGGGAAAAATATGAATAAAAAAATGAAAAACATGGATACACATACAACCACTCCGCTGGTTTCTGTTGTCATGCCTGTTTTTAACGCGGGAGAGTTTGTCGGACGCGCGATTGAAAGCATTCAAAACCAGACCTACCGAAATTTTGAGTTTATTGTTGTCGATGACCGCTCAAGCGATAACTCGTGGGAAGTTATCAAAGAAAAAGCAAAAAAGTACGACAACATGAAAGTCTACAGAAACACTCAAAATCTCAAATCCGGAAAAACAGTTGAGCGCGCAATTGCTCATGCAAAAGGAGCGTTTCTGGCCCGCATGGACGCCGATGATATCGCGCTTCCGAGTCGTCTGGAAAAACAAGTCGCGCATCTTCTTGCACACAAAAAAACCGTCGCGGTAGGCGGACAGTGTATTTTGATTGACAGAAGCGGCAGCATGATCGGTCAAAAGCTCTTCCCGACCGACTTTGCGCAGATTTATAAATACATTTTCCAGTTTTGTCCGCTCCAGCAACCCACCATGATGATTGCGCGAGATAGACTTCCGGAAAATTTTGATTTCTACGGACATGGCATGACACCGGTTGAGGATGTGGAGCTTCTTTTCAAATTATTCCGGCACGGAAAAGTTGAAAACCTTTCTGACTTTGTTCTGATGTATCGGATTCACGGCAAAAACGTTTCGCTGGTCAATTTCAAAAAATCATTTTTCTTAACGCTTCTTTCCAGAATGCGGGGCGTAGTGTATCATAAATACAGACCTACACCCCAGGGTGTTATTATGAGTATCGGACAGACAATTCTTGTTTTGGCGTTTCCGCAACGAGTGACATTTTTTCTGTACAAAATGGTCAAAAAAATTCATCCGGTAAAAGCCCCTGTTGCCAATGTCGGCGCGGCGCTAAGCCTTGAAGCTCTGCAGGATTTATGAAAAAAATACTCCGGTTTTATCCCATCATTATTCTTTTTGTGCTGGTGTGCGCTCTGTTTGCAACCAACTATCAGCTGGGGACATTTTTAACCGGCTGGGATAATCTGCATCCTGAGTTTAACTTCGGCGTTAACATACAGCGATCTTTCTTTGCCGTGTGGCAGGAATATCAGGGACTAGGGTTACTCGGGGGCATGGGGCACGCCTCGGATCTGCTGCATCAGATGGTACTTCTTCTTTTATCCGTTGTAATGCCCATGTCGTTTCTTCGCTATTTCTGGACATTTCTTATGCTTTTTATCGGCGCGACAGGCGCGTACGCGCTGACAAATCAGCTCATCGTGGAAAAAAACGGCGCAAAAAACAAATTGATTGCGCTCATAGCAGGTTTGTTTTATGTATTAAATCTTGCCACGATCCAATCGTTTTACACGCAGTTTGAAGTGTTCACTGTTCATTTTGCCGCGCTCCCCTGGCTGCTTCTAACTGCGATACAATTTCTCAAATATAAAACGTGGAAAAATGCTCTTGTGGTTTCTGTAGTTCTTTTTCTGGCAACACCGGGCGGATATGTTCCTACATTTTTTGTGGTGTATTTGATGGCAATAGGCATCGTGGCAGTTGTTATGCTGTGGAAAAATCACAACGGAACACTTCCCAAAGTTCGTCATATCGGACTTTTGTTTTTGATTATATTTTTGATAAACGGGTTCTGGCTGTTGCCTTTTGCATACTTTACGCTGACCAACTCACAAACAAATCTGAACGCAAAAATCAATCAGATGGCAACGGAGAAAATATTTTTGCAAAACAAAGAGTTTGGCGATATTTCAGACGTCGTACTTTTGAAGAGTTTTTGGTTTAACAGTACCGAACCGTTTCTTCGAGGCGGCGCAAATTACATGATGGACGCGTGGAGAGGTTATATCCAAAATCCTCTGATCATCGGAGTCGGATATGTAACATTTATATTTATATTATTTGGTGTTGTTCGATCATTTATGTATAAAAAAAGTGTTCTGGCTGCATTTGGCGTACTTTTTGTTTTTTCCTTCGCAATGCTTGCCACCAGCACTCTTCCTTTCTCATGGCTTGATACCCTTTTGCGCGATTTTGTTCCGCTTTTTGGACAAGTCTTTCGCTTCCCCTTTACCAAGTTTGCAATTCTGACTTCGCTGACCTACGCGGTCTTTTTGGCAATCGGCATTGACGAGCTTTCTCATGTTCTTGTCAAAAGAATTCCTTCATTTCGTATCAACATATTGATGCCGATTCTTGCGATTATCTTGGTTTTTGTCTTTATCTTCCCTGCTTTTACGGGTAATTTATTTTATGAAAAAGAACGGTTAAAAATTCCGCAGGAGTATTTTGATTTGTTTTCTTTTTTTGAAACTCAGGATCAAACCACTCGTATTGCCGATTTACCGCAAAGTTCGTTTTGGGGATGGAATTATTATACATGGGGCTACAGCGGTTCGGGATTTTTGTGGTACGGCATACGACAGCCCATACTGGACCGGGCGTTTGACGTGTGGTCACAAACTGACGAGCAGTATTACTATGAACTCTCAAATGCAATCTATACCAAAGACGCCAAAGCGTTTGACAATGTACTTAATAAATATCAAATAAGCTGGCTTTTGCTGGACAAAAATATTGTCTCGCCCGTCTCGGCACCTGCTCTATTTACGCCGGAAATTAAAGACATGATTGCAAAAAACCCGCGCATTACAAAAGAAAAAACATTTGGCAATCTGGAAGTATACCATGTCGCGCTCGCGGATCAACCGAACAAGTATGTCTTTGCAACCGCAGCGCTTCCCGCAAGTAACAGTTACACGTGGAACACACAGGATAACGCGTACGCACAGCTTGGGAATTATATTGCTTCACCAAATCCGGCTACGGATAATCAAAATAAATTCTTCCCGCTTCGCTCGCTTTTCTCGCTCAAAACTCAAAAAGAAGAACCGTACCAAATAAAAGAAGACGGCAAAGATATTGTTTTTACTCAAAATCTTTCCTATCCGAATATGACGCTTACTGTTCCCTCGTTTCTTGAAAAAGAAAATAATATTCCCGCCACTCTGGTAATAAGAAACGATGAAAAGGGCGGAAAAACGATTAATATAATTCTTAAAACTCCGCAAATTGTTGTTGACGGAAAGAAAGTCTGGGGACAAAGTTTTGAGCAGCCGCTTTTTGTCTTGGACAAAGACGCGGTATATCCTCTTTTTGTAAATGTGAACGGAGGAGCAAACTTTATTGTTGAGAAAAACTCAACAGAGCTTGGTACAACATTTCTGCCGATGAAGGAAGACAGTATCATAACCGTCACCGATACGAAAAAATCATCTAAAACTCAGGCAATTTCTGCAACCGCCCTTCAAACGCTGCCCTTATTTGCCAAATCAAACTTGCCCGTGAAAGTACAAAAAAGCTTTGTTGTTGTGGTCCCGAAAGTTACCGACTCGTACAACGATTTCACTACCGATGCGCTTTCTCATATTCACGAAGTTACCAGCTGTGATCCGTTTCGAAGAACACCCGGAGTTACCACCGGTGAAAACGGTTTCCTTTCTCTCTCCACCACCAACGCGACCGCTTGTGTCGGGTTTTACGCGGCGCACCTTTTGCACACATCGGGCTATGCCATTTTCGCGCAGGCCCACAATGTCAAAGGCTCTCCTCTTCATTTGTGGATCGAAAATATTGATGAGAAGTATACGCCCCTTGATACATTTTTGACAAAAAATACATCGGAGACTGCAAGCTTTGTTTTGCCGCCGCAGGAAAACTTCGGCAACTCATATGGGGTTCATTTTGACAATCAATCAATCGGAAATGAGCAGTCCAAAAATACGCTTGGCAAAATTTCTATGTATCCTATTCCCTACAATTTTTTAACTTCTTTGACACTTGAGAACGGCGCGCCTGCAACTCCAACAAAAAGTGAGAGTTCATTTGCGGTAGATCATCCCAATGAAAGTCTGTACGCTGTCTCAAATATTCAAAGCCTTTCGGGCCAAACCCTGGTTCTCTCGCAAAGCTTTAACAAAGGATGGAGCGCGTATGAAACATCATCGGATACATTTCTCACCCGCGCGTTTCCTTTTATATTCGGCAAGGGAATAAAAAATCATGTAATGATCAACAACTGGGAGAACGGCTGGGTGCTTGATAACTCTCAATTCTCAAATCCCAATTCTCAAATCGTTATTGTCTATCTTCCGCAGTATTTGGAGTATTTCGGATTTGTTCTTTTGATAGTTTCATTTTCTTTCATCGCCGCAAAAGCCGCATTATCAGCCTAATCCCCACGTTCTCACACAATCATCATCTCTTTATTATAATACCCTCATAAAAAGTGTTTAGCATGGGTTTTGTTGAAAGAAAGGAGGTGAAAATGTTAGAAAACGCAGCAAATCTTTATCGCAACACACGAGACTATGCCAGACATCACGCACTCAATATTGCTGCCATGGGCGGATTAGCATTTGGAGGTTTGACTATGGCAAATCCCAATACTGCTATAGCAAGTGAGCCGCAAAGTCCCGATCACCCGACGCTTTTTGACGCACAATCAAGCGGAGTGGGTCAATCGCTTGCTGTTCGACTGGGTGTCCATAACGACCAGGTAGGTGTAGTCTTTGGCGTTAAAATAAGCAAAGACGGTCAAGAGGCAGTTGAACCCGGTAAATGCGAAATTGCATTAGCCGAACCGGGATTTCATGGAACGGTCAAAATGGAAACCGGTAGATATGAAGTCTACGATCTTCCCAAAAATCCGGACGGCACTATTCATGGTGATCCGAACTTGTGGGCAAAATCGCTTATTGATCAACGGGCGTATCAGCAAACCGTCGATGAAGGTTGTTCACCAAAATCACTTGAAAGCGGTACTGTGGTAGTTTGGACAAGTAACTGGCCAAGCCCACCGTATGCTGCCCCGCCACCTAGGTAAAAGCAGTGTTTAATCTGAAAAGAGAATGACAAACGTTGTTCTCTTTTTGGTGAGAAACTTAGTGTTTGATGTGTTATAGATTGTACTATTGACACGGCTTTTTACTTTATGTTACATTGCTGGAAAGCCAAAATTAAGTAGTCTGCTCTCCTGTCCACTGTCCACTGTCCACTGTCCACTGTCCACTGTCCACAACCAAAAAAATCTACTATGTTATTTAAAAGAACGAAAGGAGGTGAAGAAAAATGATGAGTGCGAATGAAAGAATAGATAGAAGAGCGGCGCTGGCAGCTATTGGCGGAGCTGCGTTAGGTTTGGCTATAGGAGGAGCGGGAAACCCCGAAACTGCAGAAGCTCAAGTAGTACCTCCTGATGCGCGGCATTTCGAGACAGGTGTTAACGGAGAAGGGCTATTTCCGTTTGATGTCCTTCCGGGACAGGTCGCCTACATAGACGCAGCGCATGCAAAACTTGATGGTCAATCGGTGGGCGACAAGGGCCCCCAATTTCTTGTGGTGCATGGGCCGTTTGAAAAAAACCGCATACTGATTACCGAAGGTCAGGGTATTATCCCGCCAAGTGGTTTTGAAGCACTACGGCTCTCCCAACGTCTTGGTGTAGCCCTAGAAGAATCGCAACGGGATTTTGTCCCTAATGGTCAAGGAGGCGTACGACCCCGGCAACTCCCGAAAACGTTGGGCTTACAAGTTATTTGTCAATAAGGGGGTTGCTTTACATAAAACTGTACATGCTAAATATGTGCAGTTTTATGGTGAGACAATAACGTGCAGAACAAATGTTTTGCCGTCATGCGGAACGGTAATTGTGCTTTGCCCCGCATTTTTTGCAACAAAAACTCCTTTGAAATCGTTATCAAATAAATCGCGGAAAAACGACACTTGATCAAGAATATTTGAACCGCTTACTCTCATATCTTTTGTCTGAAGACTTTGCGCTGCCAACACAAGACCGATACGATCTCCTACTTTTATTTTAATTACTTTTCGCGAGTCGATATTGGTAAAAAGAAAATCCTGCGAGGTGATGCGCATGGGCAGATCAAGTTGAATTTGCGACTGACCGGTTGCAAATTTTTGCATGACATATGCAGCCGGGTAAAGATAATTGCCGTTGTCGTTAACAATTGTCCAACCGTCAGGATACGCTTCGCGCCGGTAGAAAATCCACGCCAGTGCTCCCAAAATCCCCCGGTTTGTTGTTGCCGCCTGCAAAACTCCCGCATATACATTTGCCGCAAGTTCTTTTGATCCCAGCGTATCCGCGTCGGTGACCGCGTCGCCGTTTCCCGCGCCGAATTCCTCAATCAAAACCGGCGCATTGCCGATGACATCGCGCATCGTCCCCACATAGGTAGCAGTAGTTGCAAACGGATCCGGATACCCTCCCCCCACGTAGCTTTTGTCAAAACCGTAAAGGTGAACTGCGTAAAAATCAACAACGTTTGAGAGCATTACCCCGTCTTTGGGAAAATTCCAGTTGTAGATTTTTCTTCCCCGGGAATCTTTTTTGCCGGTGTCGGTCTTCCAACCGCCTGCCGTCAAAAGAAGCGAGGGATATACGCTTTTGAGAAGTTCCCGTTCTTTTTCAAGCTGCTTTAGGTTGTGGTCGGTCAAAAGCACTTCATTTTTAATATCAACAGCGATGACATCAGGATTTTGCCCGAGCTTTTTATTAACAACAAAATCCTCAACAAGCGCGCTGTGATTTTGAGACAGATTTTCACTGCCCTCCACGTATTGACTCGGGCTTCTTGATTCGGGAAGAATAATCGCCCAAATGCCGTTTCGCCGCATTTTTGACAGCACGCTATCCCACTGCTTTTGGCTATAAGGGGACTCATTGAGTGCGTTGTCTCGAACCGTGAGGCGAAAAACATTGAGCCCAAGCCGATGAGCAATGTCGATAAGGTCTTCACCGTTTCGATTTACCGTATACTCTGCAGTACCCGGGACAAGATTTGCCATATCAACCGACGCGCCGTACAGATGGGTAGGCAGCAAATGGCAGGCTGTGGCAATTGGCACGAGGCGGTGCGTACCCCACCATCCGACTCCCACCAAAATGAGACAGAAGAATACTATTGAGAAAAATTGAATGCGCATTTTCACCTCTATTATACCCCACTTTTCTGCGTGTTGTCGGCTGTGATTTGACATCGTTTACCCCTTGTGATACACTTCCAAAACACTTGATTTAGGTTGCTACATTGATCTAATACTTCACTTCAATCTCCTGCTCAACTGTCCATAAAAAAGATTATGAACAATACCGATACGCTCGTATCAATTGTTCTGCCCGTCCAGAATGCAGGCGCGCACCTTGCCGGGTGCCTTGAGAGTTTGCGTGCTCAAACGCACAAAAACCTTGAGGTCATTGCCATTGACGACAAATCAACTGACGATTCGCTTGAAATTCTCAAAAGTTTTGCCAAAAAAGACAAACGGGTTCGCGTTTTTGCCAATAAAAAACGCTACGGCATGGCTATTTGCTTTAACCGCGGGGTCAAAAAAGCCCGGGGTAAATTTATTACGTTCATGTCCGCGCAAAGCAAAAGCGTTCCCGAAAAGCTGCAGAGTCAGGTTACCTACCTTGAACAAAACCCCAAAACCGTGGCTGTGGGAACCCAGGCGATTGTGTTTAAAAAGCACGGGAAAATGAAAAAAGTTGCGCTCCCGCAAGACCACGACAATATTTATCAGCTGCTTCTCACGGGTGCCATGCGGTTTGAAACCGTGCTTATTAACCGCTATTTGCTTCCCAAGGATCTGCTTCATTTTCGCCATAACCTCTTCCCCATGCTCTATACGGACGTGTTTATCAAAATGATCCGCTACGGATATCTTGCAAATCTTCCGATGTTTTTGCACTTCCACTTCTCGACTGCTAAAAAGTTGGGCAAGGCAAGCACAAAAGTCACCAAAACTACATCTCACGTAAAGCTTTGGCTCAAGTCGGTAACGCTTTCACAGTATCGTCCCTCGATTCGAAGCCTTATTACTCCACTTCGCAACGCGTAAGCATCAAAAAGACGCCGGGAATCTGTCCCAAAGTTATCCACATATTTTTTCAGTATTTTTTTAGCTTGATTTGACGGCCTAAACTCAAACGAAAAAACTCTAGGCCTGCCAGAAATAATTCCCGATTTGTTATAGGTTGACACTCTTGACAACCCGTGATACAATATTTATAGATTGTTATGAAATTTACGCTTCCCTTCTTAAAAAACTTACCGCGCAAGAAGATTGCCGATCAAAAGCAAGAGGCACTCCAAAAACTCGGACGTGAGCAATTTAAAGTTCTGTTGAAAAAAGGTTTGAGTATTCCGGTAGTTCTTTTATAAAGCGAATTTGCGGGGAAAAACCAAGTTCGTACTAAATTGACAACAAAAAAGAGCATCGCTTTCGTTACGCAAGATGATAATTTCAGGTACGATAAGCAATGCTCTTGGAAAAACGACATTTAGCCCTTCAGGCAGGAATAAAACTAAATGTCAGAAATAAGTTTTATCAGATATTTTTTTTGTTGTCAAGAAAAACAGGTGAAGCTAAAAATAATCGATTAGATTATTGTTGCTAGATTTTTCATGAGATTTTTCACAAGCACTTTTTTCTTGCTTGAAATGAGGTAGGAGTGTTGGGCAGGCACCCCTACCTTGTTTGAACCAAGAAACGGGTGCTTTTTTTATATTTTCTTTCCGAACAAAATTCTCCCCGCAGTCGTTTGAATAACGCGCGCAACAATTACATCAACATATTTATCCACCTGCTCTGAGGCGTTTTCTACCACAATCATCGTCCCGTCGTCCAGATATCCTACTCCCTGCGTGGGATCTTTCCCCGCATGCAGTAACTTGATATGCAGCGCTTCCCCCGGAACCGCGGTAATTTTGAGATGATTTGCCAGCGTATTCATGTTAATGACCGTCACGCCCGAAATACTTGCTTTCTTCTCCAAATTATAATCGCAGGTAATAATTCTGCCTTTGAGCGACTTTGCGCTGTGCATGAGCTTTTCATCAACTTCTTTTAACTTGTCATTACCCAAAGCGGTTTCCTGACTTTGAGAAAACACAACGACTTTGATA
The DNA here is from genome assembly GCA_035479835.1 of Saccharimonadales bacterium (SeqCode). Classification (GTDB taxonomy): domain Bacteria; phylum Patescibacteriota; class Microgenomatia; order Levybacterales; family UBA12049; genus DATIIG01. The sequence goes on from DATIIG010000056.1 coordinate 14,618, forward strand.
AGTTTTGATTTTTTGAGTTTTTCCAGCAGGGCAAGACCTCGTCTTCCCCGCTCGCGCTTAACCGCGTCCTGGCTGTCGGCAATGTGCTTAAGCTCGAGTAAAATGCTCTCCAAAATGACAAACGTCCCCATAAATGTGCCGATGTTTGCGACTTCAAAAACTCGTCGGTCAATAATTGCCGAGGTGTCAAGAAAAAAGGCGTGTTCCAAATTTTTATTTTTCCCCCCGCCGCGATTTTTTCTGCGCGTGGGATGCGGGATTACATGAGGCAAGCGCTTGACGACGGTTTTTGCAACTTCCTCTGCCAAAAGCCCGACAAGCCGCGGCGGAAGCGACGCAAGTCCCGGATGTTCGTCTTCCCTGTTGTGCTTTTTTTTCTCTTTTGCCATATTATTTTCCCCCGATAACGCTTAAAAGTGTTTTGTATTTTTCCGCGGTTATGATATTTGAAAATCCGAGTTTTTTTGCTTCTTTCACGCGCTTATCAACGACGGGAACTTTTCGCAGTTCTCCAAGTAACCCTACTTCCGCAATCGCGACGGTTTTGGGCAGCGCAATATTTTTTAAACTTGAATACACGGCAAGACAAATTCCAAGATCTGCCGCCGGGTCGGAAAGCTTGAGTCCTCCCGCGACGTTGACAAAAATATCGTGCGCGTCAACCGGAAGTCTGCAGTGTTTTTGCAAAACCGCAAGAAGTAATTCTAAACGGCGACTGTCAATTCCCGATCCGACTCTGCGCGGCATGGGAAATTTTGAGAAAACTGCCAAAGCCTGAATTTCCACAAGAAACGCGCGCGTCCCCTCAAGCGTCACTACCAAAACCGATCCGGGTACGCTTTTTTGCAGTCCCTCGCTCAAAAAAATCTTTTGCGGATTTTCTACCTGGATCATCCCCTCTCCTTGCATTGCAAAAATGCCGACCTCATCAACCGGCCCGAAGCGATTTTTTAAACTTCTCAAAATTCGTGTTGCCGTTACTTTTTCTCCCTCAAGAAACAAAACCGTATCTACCATGTGCGAGAGCGTCATCGGCCCTGCCACCATTCCCTCTTTTGTCACGTGACCCACAATCAAAATCGGGATATTTTGTGTTTTTGCAATTTTGATAAAACTTGCGGCGGAGTAGCGGATTTGCCCCACGCTTCCAGACAAACCGCCGGCATTTTCCGATTCCATTGTCTGAATTGAGTCAATAATTACCAAAGCAGGTTTTGTATCGGTAATCGTTTGACAAATCGCGTCGGTATCGGTCAGGGACAAAAGCAAAAAATTGTCACTTGCGATTTTACTAATTCGCGTTGCGCGAAGTTTTATCTGCTCCTGTGATTCTTCACCGGAAACATATAAAACAGTGCGAGGGGTGGCAGCAGAGGAAGGGCTCAAGGCAGCGCGGACTGAATGCTTGGAAGGAGCACTGGCGGGAGGGAGCGGCAAGACAGGACCCCGAGCAACATTTAAAGCTACCTGCAAAAGCAGTGTTGATTTTCCGATTCCCGGATCTCCTGCCAAAAGCGTTACCGATCCGCTGACAATGCCCCCGCCCAAAACCGAATCCATTTCCGAAAAGCCTGTCCTGATGCGCTGTTTTTCGCTGTAAACAATTTCTGAAAGTTTCTTGGGCGCCGCGTCAGGAGTTTTAAAATATGTCTGTGACGCGCTACGTTTTCCTTCCTTTGGTCCCAGACGAATTTCCTTGAAACTATTCCAGTTGCCGCATTCGGGACACTTCCCGAGCCATTGTGGTGAGTCGTAACCGCATTCCTGACAAACGAAAGATGTTGTTGATCTTGCCATAAACGAAAAAAGCGTTTAGTAAAAAGGTTTGCGTCTAGTTTTAAACTATACGCTAAACGCTAGCAAACTAAACGCTAGAACCTATCGATACCCGATCGGTTTTGCCTGCAAAACCGGTGTCAAAACAATCCGATGCTTTTTTTTGTCAATCTCGGAAACCGTTACCGTCACGCTATCGCCTGCTTTGAAAGTAACAGTGGGCGGAATTTTATCTTTTTTAATAAAGCCTTCAATATTTTCTCCAAGCGTTACGACAACGCCTGTTGAGAGAACCTTCTCAACGGTTCCCGTTACTTTTTTGTCGATACTAAATTCTTTTGAAATCTGATCAAACGGATCTGCCGTCAAGCGTTTTATGGAAACATTGACTCTTCGGGCTTCTTTGTCAAATCCGATAACAACCCCCTCTATTTTGTCGCCCGCGCTAAAAAGCACTGACAAATCATCAACTTTGTCCCAGGAAACTTCCGAAATATGAACAAATCCTTCAAGTGACAAATCTTGTGAAATCTGTATGTTGAGAAATACCCCAAATGATGCGACGTTTGCAACTGTTGCGCTAATTTTTTGTCCAAATTTTAACTCTTTCGCCGCCTTCTCAAAATCGGCCGTTGACATCGTTATTTTTTGTGAAAATATAATTTTGTGTTGTGAATGGTCGAGTTCAAAAATCATTGCCTTTACCGTTTTTCCGACCAGATTTTCTCCGGCAGTACTCAGCGACACATGGGAGTTGGGCAAAAACCCTGAAAACCCGTCTTTTGTCGCGGCGGTATAGCCGCCCCGCGTCATTTCTCCGATGACAATATCAACCGGCTCTTGTGATTTTTGCAGCTTTTCAAGTTTGCCCCACGTTTTTTCATCCAGAAAGCGCCTCAGCGACACGACCGGATTTCCCATATCAGACTCGGGATTGAGAACACTTGCCGTCACGCTGTCCCCGACTTTGAGAAGCGACAAAAGCAAATGCATCAGTCGTCTGTCTTTTTCCAAAACCACCGCTTCTGTTTTTGCGTTGATATCAAGCAAAATTTCTGAGGAAGTTAATTTGGTCACTACACCGGTAACCGCGTCGCCTTTTTTGAGTGTGACGAATTTTGTCTGAACGGATTTCATCAAATCCGCCATCGTGGTGGCTTGCCCTGATACCGAATGGGGTTTAGTCGATGATGCTGGCATTAAGAAATGAGTGTCCTTTCATAGTGTTAAGATGTTGCTAGTATACCACTTACTCCCCCATTTGGCAATTTCCTCTTGCTTTTGTATCAAAGGTTATTATAATAGTCATGACAGCAAATACTTTATGGCAACCGAATCGAAAAAAACTCCGGAACGACCTTTTGGAGGTTTAAAAATCTATTATTCAGGTTCAATGGCTGGGGTTGCGGAACTAGATCTGGACTTCCCGTCACAACTTGTAACATATATGGAACAAGGTGGGGCTGAGGTATTAGATAAGCACGTAGCAATCCCTCATAAAGGCGATGAATTTCTTGCGGCAATTGCTTTGACACATGGATTTACGTTTGAAGAATGGCAAGGATTAGCCCAACACGAAAAGGATACTCGGATTTATCGGCATGATATGAAGCTTATTGATCAGGCAACCCATGTGATAACGCTGCTTAATGGCGCCAGTCATGGAGTAGGAATGGAAGTACAGGAGGCATTAAGAAAACCACATATGGGATTAAATCACACTCCAATTTTAGGTTTAGTTCATGAAAGTGCAGGAGCTAATCTGTCTCCCATGATGCGGGGCGCTTCACATGTTTACGCTGAGCTTTTTCAATTACAAACATACACAAATCTGGAAAGTGCTCAACAGGCAATTCATACCTTTTTAACCGCCAAACCTTCCTAACGATATTGCTCCATAAATTTTCCCAAAAAAAATCCCGCGGGTTAAGCGGGACTTTTTTAAACTTGAAGAAAGAAATTCCCCGGCGATGACTTATTGTCCCCGCAATGCGAGTATCGTAGGCGCTGATACGTTTCACTTCTCTGTTCGGAATGGGAAGAGGTGGTACCATATCGCACAAATCACCAGGAAATTTCTTGCCTCAAATTGTCAAACTGCTTTTTCAGAGCTGCTTGAAAAGTGAAAAGAAGAATATCGTCTAGGAAAAACTACTTTCTCAACCATTAGTACTGGTAAGCTTAACGCATTGCTGCGCTTCCACCGCCAGCCTATCAACCTCCTAGTCTAGAAGGGGTTTCACGTGTCTTGCGACACAATGAGATCTTATCTTGGAGACTGCTTCCCACTTAGATGCTTTCAGCGGTTATCAGTAGGGAATTTAGCTACCCGGCGCTGCTCCTTTATGGAAACAACCGGCACACCAGGGATTCCCCCATCCCAGTCCTCTCGTACTAGGGACGGCCCTCCTCAAATCTCGACGGGCATACAGGATAGAGACCGAACTGGCTTACGCCGTTCTGAACCCAGCTCGCGTACCTTTTTAACCGGCGAACAGCCGGACCCTTGGGACCTTCTCCAGCCCCAGGATGTGATGAGCCGACATCGCGATTCCAATTTGGAATGCCCCTCTTGTTACCAAGAGGCCTGACTATACCTTCAACCCGTTAGATAATTTCATATCTAATGGGTGCTAGTCTTTTATAGAAGCTCTATATTTGTTTTTCAACAAAACTTCTATCTGAGTTTGAAACCAAACTCAAGTCGATACGGGACCCGTTAGATAATTTCATATCTAATGGGTTTCCCTCGGTATTGCCCTAAACGACTGTTCAAGTCGAAGGGGTTTACCGATTTTGACTAGTATTTTTATCCCGATAGCAATTTCTCTAAAAATGCGTATCGCGGACCAGACTTACAGATTACTCTATAGGCGCCCCAATGTTTAAGCTAAGGTGCCAAACCGCATCGTCGCTGTGGACGCTTGGATGCGATCAGCCTGTTATCCCCGGGGTAGCTTTTATCCGTTAAGCTCCGAACCTACCACTAGGTATCGGAGGATCACTAACACCGACTTTCGTCTCTGCTCGACTTGTAGGTCTCGCAGTCAAGCACTCTTGTGCGTTTGCGCTATCGCTCTGATTTCCATCCAGAGCTAGAGTACCTTTGTACGACTCCGTTGCATTGTAGGAGTCAACCTCCCCAGTTAAACTGCCCACCAGACACTGTCCCTCTGCCGGTTTTTTATGCGGCAAAGAGGTGATGATTGTCCATCCGAAAGAGAGGTATTTCACTATTGACGAATCTCCCTCCTATTCTAAACAATTCAAATAAACTTTCAAATGCCAAGCTACAGTAAAGCTCCCGGGGTCTTTTTGTCCATGTATGCCTAGGCCGCGTCTTCACGGCCAACTCAATTTCGCCGGGTAGATGATCAAGACAGTTATTCAGTCGTTCTGCCTTTCGTGCGGGTCGGAACTCGCCCGACAAGGAACTTCGCTACCATAGAACAGTTATAGTTACTGCTGCCGTTTACTGGAGCTTAAATTCCAAACTGGTTCTTGCGAACGTCATTCGAAATTTTTGACTTACCAGCACTGGGCAGGCGTCAGCCCCTATACGTTGCCTTTCGGCTTTGCAGGGACCTGTGTTTTAGATAAACAGTCGCTAAATAAACTTTTGTTGCAACCCCACACCATTATAGTGCAGGGCAAGGCATCTCCCATAGGTTACGCCTAGCTTTTTTGCCGAGTTCCTTGACCATCTTTCTCCCGATCGCCTTAGTCTTCTCGACCAACCCACCTGTGTCGGTATACGGTACGGTAAAATATGAATTTTTTCTTTCTTGCGAAAAATCTAATGAGAATTTTCTTGGGAGCTGAAAGCTATTGAATCATAACTTATTGCTAAGTTATTTTTACTTGCAGCTTAATTAACCAGACAAGCGGATTTACCAACTTTTCCTATCTCACTGCTTCAACCGCCGTAACGGCTCAATACTTCCACCTTCGTCATCCACTTAGAATATTCATACCTTGTAGTCGATTTTCAACGACTTATCCATCGGATTACTACCCATTTTCGAGGAACACCCTTAGGGCCGACTAACCCTCCGCTGACTTACATTGCGGAGGAAACCTTGGGTTTTCGGCGTGCACGATTCTCACATGCATCTCGCTACTCATACCGGCATTCTCACTTTTATGCACTCCACCAAGCTTTACAGCTCAACTTCGCTGCGCATAAAACGCTCCCCTACCAAAACGCCTTGCGGCGCATTCTCCATCTTCGGTAAAAAGCTTAATCCTCGGTACATTTTCGGCGCCACATACCGTCCTCCAGTGAGCTGTTACGCTTTCTTTAAAGGATGGCTGCTTCTAAGCCAACCTCCTGGTTGTCTATGGAACGTGACTTCCTTAAAAACTTAGCTTTTATTTAGAGACCTTAGATGGGAGTCTGGGTTGTTTCCCTCTCGACACATCAGCTTAGCCCGACATGTCTGACTATTGTGATAAATTACTGTGTATTCGGAGTTTGATTGGTTCTGACAACTTGCGTCGCCGGTAACCATTCAGTGCTCTACCCCACAGTACTTGTGACACAACGCTATACCTAAATATATTTCGGGGAGAACCAGCTATCTCCGGGTTCGTTTGGCATATTGCCCCTAACCTCAAGTCATCTCAACCCATTGCTGCGGATACGAGTGCGGGCCTCCCCCCGATTTTCATCGGGGTTCACCCTGCTCAAGGTTAGCTCACCCGGTTTCGGGTCTAATGATTGCAACGAAATCGCCCGGTTAGGGCACGCTTTCACTGTGTCTGCGCAAGGATTACTTGCTTAAACTATGCTGCAATCAATAACTCACCGGTTCATTCTTCAATAGGCACGACATTATCCCGATAAATCGGGACTCTGTCTGCTTGTCAGCTGATAATTTCAGTTCTATTTCATTCCCCTTCCGGGGTGCTTTTCACCTTTCCCTCGCGGTACTAGTTCACTATCGGTAGATTCTGGTATTTAGTCTTGGAACGTGGCCGCCCCAGATTCCCACAGGGTTTTATCGTACCCCATGGTACTTAGGAACAGATTATCGGCACATTTCATTTCGCATACGGGCCTTTCACCTTCTTTGGAGGACCATTCCGGATCCTTCTGCTACGAAACATGCATCGAATATTATCTGCCCTGCAACCCCACAACTTACGCTGTGGTTTAGACTGTTCCGCTTTCGCTCGCCGCTACTGACGGAATCTCAATTTGATTTATTTTCCTGGCGCTACTTAGATGTTTCAGTTGGCGCCGTGCCCCGCGCTGCGCTATATAATAATAAATTACTATTTTTACGCAGAGCTTCCCCGATAAATCGGGGTGGATTGCTCCATTCGGAAACCGCCGGATCAAAAGTTTTAGACACTTCCCCGACGAGTATCGCAGTCTTATGCGTCCTTCCTCGGCCAAAATCTCCTAGGCATCCATTATCAGCATTATGAGTAGTCTTTCTTTATTTTCTTCATTAATTAAAATGAAACAAAAAGACGATTTTACTTTATACAACTTCCCGCAGTTAGGCGGATAATTGTACAAAGTCCTTCTCTTCACTTTTCAAGGAGCCATGTCAGACTTGGCGACGCAGACCCTTGTAAATGCGCTCTTGCGACGCGAGGATGTAAACCTCGGGAGCAAGTAAGCATTTAGCGGGGTCAAAGATACTTCGCGAATACGAAGTTTCAACGCCGCTCTAACTTATCGTTTTGGGTAAACCTCCTCTTACTAGGAGGCTTGTCTAAAAAGACAAATCGCACCAAACTCAGCCGGGTGGACCGTGGGAGACTCGAACTCCCTACCTCTTCATTGCAAATGAAGTGTTCTACCAGCTGAACTAACGGCCCGGAAAAAATCCCAAAGTCCGTGTGTAAATAATTAGCTTGTTAAACCAGGAGGGAACTTGATGCTATGAAGACAAGAAAAGCCCGCAAAGGGTTGTTGCTTTTGCTTGAAAGTTTTTTAACATAACAGCTGTTCGCTCTTGGTAGAAGCTATATTAGCACGCATAAACGCTTTGTGTCAAGGGGAACTTTATTCTTCCTGATCAAGATAATGTTGTGCTTCAAGCGCTGCGGCGCAGCCGTAGCCTGCGGCGGTTATTGCCTGGCGGTAGTGATTGTCGTGGACGTCTCCCGCCACAAAAACGCCGGGCATATTTGTTTTGTAGTGATCGTGAACAATGATATATCCAAGGCTGTCCATATCAATTCCCTTGAAAACCTGGGAGTTTGGCATGTGGCCGATTGCCACAAAAACACCGTCAATAGGCATTTCACTCACTTCTCCACTCACGGTATTTTTAATTTTGACTTTTTCGACTTTTTGCTCGCCCAAAATCTCCTCAATTTCGCTATTGAGCATGATTTCAATTTTGGGATTTTGTTTCACCCTATCCTGCATGATTTGAGATGCTTTGAACGCGTCGCGGCGGTGTAAGAGCGTGACTTTAGTGGCAACGTGAGATAAAACCAATGCTTCTTCCATTGCGCTATCCCCGCCGCCCACAACAATGACATTTTTGCCGCGGAAAAACGGCGCGTCGCAGGGAGCACACGAGGAAACGCCACGTCCTATTTTTTCTTTTTCACCTTTTGCTCCGAGCCATTTGGTATCGGCTCCTGTTGCGATAATGACCGATTTTGTCTGGTAGCTTTTGTCTTCCGCGGTTATGGTAAAGGGGGCTTTGCTGAAATCAGCCGCGGTAAAATTGAGATCAACAATTTCCGCGCCGTGATGCTCTGCTTGTTTTCGCATCGCCATCATCAAATCCGGTCCTTGCACGCCCTCCGGAAACCCGGGGAAATTCTCAACAAGAGTGGTAAGCATCAATTGTCCGCCCCACGTTCTTCCTGCAATAATCAGCGTTTTGAGATTTGCTCGCGTGGTGTAAATGGCGGCAGTCAGTCCCGCAGGACCTGAACCAATGATGATAACGTCGTACATACGGTAATTATAACAAAAATGTCACTCGGAGGGTAGCGAGGGATAAATTATGAAGCGAGGGCTTCTTCTATTCCCTTTTTAATATTTTCTTTGCTCTGCGCGCCGATCATGGTTTTGACGGGCTTGCCGTTTTTAAAAATCATAAGCGTGGGAATACTCATGACACCATATTGGCTTGAGGACTGCTGATTGTCATCAACATTGAGTTTGCCGACTTTTAGTTTTCCTTCAAATTCTTTTCCCAGTTCTTCAACAATCGGAGAAACCGCGCGGCAGGGGCCGCACCACGGCGCCCAGAAATCTACCAGAACCGGAAGCGTGCTTTTGTGAACCTCCGCGTCGAAGTTTGCATCGGAGAAAATGGTATCTGCCATAGTTTATCTATCTTAACAGTCAATGAAAATTGTGTCAAGGAGTTTGCGACTTGACAACACTTTAGCAAAATTGTACTATGGTTTCTATGCCACGACGAACTACACGAGTTACCGCTCCCGAGAGCACTCCCACGTTTTCAACCTTTGAACAACTCACCCCTGCATCATCACGAAATGCATACATGCCCGTTTTGATACTTCTTCTTATTGTTGCTTCGTTTCTTTTGGGAATGCTGACCACCAAAGTTCAGTATCTGGAAAAGGGCGGCACACAAACTGCAGGTACTGTAACCGCTCCAAGTGTTGCCGTGGGAAATCCTGCCGCTCCGACTACTAACCCAAACCAAAAAGTAACGGTTGATAACGGTCACTTCCCTGTCAAGGGAAATAAAAATGCGAAAGTACAAATTGTTGAGTTTGCGGATCTTCGCTGTCCCTTCTGTGAACAGTTTTTCAAAAACACCGAGCCCTCGATTTTCAAAGATTATGTTGACACGGGCAAAGCAACATTTGCTTTTAGACAGTACGCATTCTTAGGTCCCGCGTCAACCGTTGCGGCAAACGCTGCGGAGTGCGCAAACGAACAGGGAAAATTCTGGGAAATGCATGACTATTTCTATAACAATCAGCCGGATGAGTCGGATACTTCGATGTTTACAACCGATAAATTAACGCAAATTGCCGGAACACTGGGTATGGATACGACTGCGTTTAACTCGTGTCTATCAAGCAACAAAGACGCGCAGAAAGCCTCAGATGATATGGCAGCGGGCCAAAAAGCGGGAGTGAGCGGCACACCGACAGTGTTTGTAAACGGTTTACCGATTGTGGGAGCGCAACCCTACTCCGCGTTCAAAGCCGCAATCGACGCCGAACTTGCAAAGAAATAAATCTACGTAAATCTTGTCACGAGGAAAATAAAGATAACCCCCAAAAGTGTTAGGCCGATCATTTTAAAACTGCTGTGTTTGCTATGCGCTTCCGGAAGCAGATCACTTGCTCCGATGTAAAGCAGAAACCCGGCAAAAAATCCCAAATAGAGTACCAGAACATTTTGCGGAATTGAAAATGCATACGTTGACAAAACGCCTGCAATCGGCGTGACCGCGTCCAGAAAAAGTAAACGCTTTGCTTTGTTTTGTGTGTTTTTATGCGTCAGCATCAGCGTCACGGTATTTAATCCGTCTGAAAAATCATGTGCTATTACCGCAATTGCCACCAAAAAACCCACATGCGGGCTTACATGAAACCCCAGTCCTATTCCCACACCGTCAAGAAAGCTGTGAAATGAAAGCCCCAAAGCCCCCACAAGTCCTATCTGCGGATGTTTGTGCTCTGTGTACTCCTCTTCATGCGCGTGGTGAATAAGAATTGTTTTTTCAAGAATGTGAAACAGCAAAAATCCCACAACGACCGAAACACTTAAAAACGTAAGGGGAATATTATGTTCGCCAGTGATGGTGAATGCTTCAGGAAGAATATCAAAAAAACAAACCGCGATCAAAACTCCCGCGGTAAAACTCATAATGTAATGAAGATCTCTTCTGTGCTTAATAGCAAACAGCCCCCCGGCGAAGGTAGATATAAATGTCGCAAATGATAATAAAATCGGTGTCATACGGGTATTATACTACTATTTTAAAATCATCAAACGCTTCTTCCTCACTTTGCTGCGTTTCAACGCGCGTCACCTCGGAAAGAAAAGGGCCTTTTTTGCAGATTTTGAGTATTTCATCGATCTGTTCTTTTGATCCACTAAACGTCGCCTCAACTCTTCGATCCGGAATGTTTCGCACCCACCCTGTTAAACCAAGTTTTTGCGCGTGGCGTTTTACAAACCGTCTGTACCCCACTCCCTGCACCTGCCCTGAAATAAAAACGTGAAGCGTCATACTTATTTTTTTGCGGCTTTGAGCTCTTTTAACTTCCACATAAACAGCGCGCCTTTGTTCCTGGCATTTGAGTCAACGGCAAAAGACAGTGCTTTTTCAAGAATTGAGCGGTGCGTTGTTTTGGCAAGTTTGATGTACAAACTTTTGTGTTTGTAATCATCCAGAGATTCCGCCAAACGAACACCATACGACTGAAACTCGCGGGAAATATATTTATCCGTTGTAGGATTAAAGTTTTTAAGAATTGCTCCGACTTTCTGCATTACTTTGTATTATAGCGGTTTTGGGAGGCGTGTAAATCTTGAGTTAACCCAAGCTCGATTGCTTTTACCGCGCGCTTGATGAGTTCTTTGATATGCGAGCGCTCATGTCCGCCGAATGTCCCCAGCACAAAATCCTCCGCGTTTTTTATCGTGTGATCGGCAATCGTTCCGTGGCCTTTTTGCATACCGATGCCAAGACGAAATCGCCAGAATTTATCCGTTCCTAAATGTTCCATGACCGACTCGACGCCATGATGCCCTGCCGATGCGCCGCCAAGTCTGATTTTCATGCTGCCAAGAGGCAAATCAATTTCATCTTGAATAATCCATACATCTTCCGGAGCAATTTTGTAGAAGTCGGTGAGAAGGCGAACTGCCATGCCGGAGTTGTTCATGTAGGTTTTGGGCTTAACAAGAATTACTTTTTCAGATCCGGATTTTGACTCCCACGTGATTTCCGCAATATCGCTTTTGAATTTTTTATTGTCGTCCCACTGCGTTTTCCCGACCGGTTCAAAATCGTGAAGAAAATGTTCGACGACCATAAAGCCGAGGTTGTGGCGCGTTTTTTCGTACTTTTCCCCGGGGTTCCCCAGCCCAACAATAAGTTTCATGCTTTCTATTATAGCACCACCAAGAAACTTATTGATCAATGACACAAAGTCTCGTTGGTCTGCCAATTGGTTGAGGTTCTACGATAACGTTACGTGTCCCCCAGTCACCAAAAAGATGTGTTTGATTTCTTGGGCCAAGCAAACCTACCATTGTATGACTAATTTCAATAAAGGCATCATAGACATTTTGTCTTGCGGAAAGCGAAAGATCCCTGTTTTCAAGGACTTGTTCGACAGTCGGACCATCAACATGTTCCATCACCAAAACTTGTTTTGTCAACCCGGATTTGTCCCTATCAAAATCAGCGGCGGCATAATGAGTAGCAACTCGTACTGATGGTATCCCTTCGCATGCTATACGCAGGTCTTCCATTCTTCGCAATGTTTCAACAACTGGCCGTGCTGGAGTCGAGTGATACTCCTTTACCGCAATTTGTTTTTGGTCCTCGGAAACCCCGAGCTGAAATACCTGCCCCTCGCATCCAAGTGCCTTAAATCTCCTATAATGACCCTGGTTTCCAAATGAAGGTAATTTTCCTTCCGCTGATTTTCTGTAATTCTGGAACCAACGTAACAATTGTGGATTTTCTTGCGCTAATCGCCTGCCGGATGAAGTAACTGCCAAAAGGCAACATCCAATTCTATGTTTGGTAATATGGTTTCCCTGTTCACTTCCTTGAATAAGCTCTGATGCCATAGATTAATAGATAAATTCAAAACAAATTATATAACACTATAGGCAGTTTTGCAACAAAAAAACCACTCCATTACGAAGTGGCTTTTTTGATAAGTTCGGATTATTTGTAGTACGACTTCATTTGAAAAACCACGTACAACCAAATAATTGAAAAAACAACGCCAACGATGGACAAGGTAACTACTGCTCCGACGAGCCCGAGTACCTCACTCCAAAAAAGGAACGTCCATCCTTGCAGTCTTCGTTTCATAAGTCCCGGTACCGCAACCAACAAAAGGATGCTTGATAAAAGGCTTATG
>DATIIG010000057.1:0-3983 GCA_035479835.1 Saccharimonadales bacterium (SeqCode)
ACCAAACCTTTTATCTCAACAACGTCTTGGCTGCCAAGTCCCGCGATTTGTGCGACAATTTCCGGATCAAATGCGGCAATTTGCAAAACTCCCGATCTGTCACGAAGATCGGCAAATGCAATTTTTCCATGCGCGCGAACCCGCTCAATCCAACCCTCGATAGAAACTTCTTCTCCCGTTTTTTTAAGGCAGTCAATAATTACTGTTCTTTCCACTCTGTCATTGTACGGGATAAATTCTCTATTGACAAGACTTTTTGCTTCTGGTATTAATAAGAGAGGAAGCAAATCTCCCAAAAAAAACGGGAGATTTTTTAATATGAACGTTATTGAAGCAGGAAAAGAAAAGCTAAGGTTCGCAGAAACAAGAACATCTGTGCAACAGATGTTAAGTGATGCGATATCGAAAAATGGGGATCTTTTAAGAGATCAGGGGATTAGAGCAGCTATTGATTTTAGAGAATACCGATTATCGCAAGGAAAAAAGTATCTATCTTTTACAGGACATGAGTCAGAAACTTCGGTAAAGGATCAACTTACAAGCGCAGTTATTAATGATCCTCAACTTATTTCTGATGCAGGAATACGGCAGGAGGTTTTGGGAGCTCCTATTAACAGTTACTGCTCTCGATTAGAAAATGCTGGGTTATCTGTTCTTGATATCAGCAAAAATGTTGGAGAACATATTGCTAGCGATGTTGATCCTGCCAAAACAGTACTATTTGTTGCAACCCAAACCGGAACAGAAGCAAATCTCGTTCGGACTGTCAGGAGAATTGCCAACCAACCTAAGCGTCGACGTGTTGCTTAATCCGCTACCTTTACGTCCCTGATTTTCAGTTGCAAACTTTTTCTCCCATTCCAGATATTTTCATCAATCGTATAAACGACATCAACGCCTTTGCCCGAGTTAAATTCTTTTATCCGCTCTCCCATCCCAAACGCTACTCCGTCAATTTTGAATTTTGAATTTTGAATTTTGAATTTTAATTTAAGGTGTCTTTGATCTTTTCCGATCAAACGAACATCCTCAGCAATAACATTTTTACTTACAAACATCGGAGTCGGGTTTCCCATACCAAACGGCGCGAGCGTTTGTATATGTTGATAAACTTCATTTGAAACAAACTCAAGAGGAAGTTCGCAGTCAATTTTAATACTTCGCGTCAGAAGCTCTTGGTCAAAAACTTTTACGAAGCTTTTATGTAATGCCGCTTCAAGTTCCGAAATCTTTCCGGTTTCCACCGTAAAGCCCGCCGCCATCGGATTCCCTCCTACGTCAACAAGAAGATGCGAACTGCCGCGAATAAACTCAATAATATTAAATCCCGCGATTGACCGGGCCGATGCTTTACTGTGTTTTTCTCCGATCGATAGAACAATTGCCGGGCGATAAAACTGCTCAACCAAACGCCCCGCAACCAACCCAATAACACCGGGTTGATATATCTCGTGGTATACAAATAATAAACTTTTAACTTTTAATTTTTCACTTTTCACTTTCGCTATCGCGTGCGCTGCGCTTTCAAGCGTTAATTGCTGTCTTTCTCTGTTGGTTTTTCCCAAAAGCTGCGCTAAATTCGCAGCTCTTTCTTTGTTGGTTGTGCAAATCAAACGGAGAGAATCCATCGCATACTCAAGCCGCCCCATTGCGTTGAGCCGCGGCGCGATAATATGTCCTACCGTATACGCGTCAACGGAGTTGGGGTTAATCACCGCTTCTTTAAAAAGCTCCAAAAGCCCTACCCGTTTTGTTTTTTTCAGATTCTCCAAACCGAATTTAGTCAGTGTTCTGTTGGCACCCGTCAATGGAACCAGATCGGCAATGGTAGCAAGCGCAACAAGCTCTAACTGATTTTCTTCCCGTGCAACTTTAAACTTTTCACTTTTAACTTTTAACTCTTGCGCGAGCATCCAACCAACGCCTGCTCCGCAAAGCTTGGTCGTGTGAACTATCGCATAGGCTTTGGGAAGCGTTTTTGCCGGAACATGATGATCGGTAATGATAACATCAATTCCCGCTTCGTTTGCAAACTCCACTGCATCATGTGCAACGATGCCATTGTCTACCGTAATGATTAAATGGCAATTTTTAATTTTAAATTTTAAATTTTTAATTCCTGCCTCCGACAGGCCGTATCCTTCATCGATTCTGTGCGGAATATACGGCACTGCAATTGCTCCCGCGTCTCGAAGCGTTTCCCACAAAACCGCGCTGCCGCAAATTCCATCCACGTCATAATCACCAAACACGACAATTTGCTCTTTGTTTTTTATGGCTTTTTGAATTCGCTTCACTGCTTTTGCAAGCTGAAGCTTATTAATATCGACCGAGGATATGGTGACATCTTCCAAACGAGGATGCAAAAATGCTTCTATTTCTTTTTTTGTTTTCAGACCCCGATTTTCCAGAAGCAATTGTACTAAATCTTCAATTCTGAATTCTGAATTCTGAATTCTGAATTTACTCATGATTTCCCACTTCTTCATAGGTGTTATTGTCTGCTATACTATAACAAAATGCCAGGTGCTATTCCAGCATATGTAGAAAAAGTTTATCAGACCCTGCAAGAGGCAGGATTTGAGGTATATCTTGTGGGCGGATGCGTGCGGGATTTACTTTTGAAACGGAAAACTAAAGACTGGGATTTAACAACCGATGCAACTCCGCAGGAAATTTTAAAACTTTTCTCCAATGGGTTTTATGACAACGACTTCGGAACTGTGGGAATACCTATTGAAGATGATCAAACTAAATCAGTCGTTGAGGTAACGACATTTCGAAGCGAATCGGAGTACAAAGACAAACGCCACCCCGAAAGCGTAACATGGGGAAAAACAATTGAAGAAGACTTACAGCGCCGCGATTTCACCATCAATGCAATGGCATTGAAATTAAAAACAGAAAACAGAAAACAGAAAACAGACATTATCGATCCGTATAACGGTCAAGCGGATTTGGAAAGTAAACTCATCCGCGCGGTCGGTGATGCAAATCAGCGTTTCAAAGAAGACGCCTTGCGGCTCCTTCGCGCGGTGCGGTTTGCAACGCAGCTTTCTTTTATCATTGAAGAAAAAACGTGGAGTGCTATCACACAAGATGCAAAACTTTTGTCCCATATTTCAGGCGAGCGCGTTCGGATAGAACTTTTGCGAATGCTTGCAAGCGATCACCCCTATGAGGGGATTATGATGCTTAAAAATGCAGGCCTTTTGGAAATTATTTTGCCCGAACTTTTGGAAGGTGTAGATATTTCGCAGGTGCGCCCGGGCCGCCACCACACAACCGATGTTTTTACTCATAATGTTATGTCACTTAAGTTTTGCACATCAAATGATCCGGTTGTCCGCTTCGCAACGCTTTTGCACGACGCGGGCAAACCCAAAGTTGCGGGAAAAGACGAGCAGGGTTTGGTGACATTTTACAATCACGAAATCGTCGGAGCAAAAATTGCCAAAGACATTTGTGATAGGCTTCATTTCTCCAAAAAAGACCGCGAAAAAGTAGTAACGCTGATCCGCTGGCATATGTTCTCAGTCAATGAAAATTTGTCAGACGCGGGAATACGAAGGTTTATCAGAAGAATTGGTGTTGAAAATGTCAAAGACATGATGGATCTTCGCGTCGGAGACAGACTCGGCGGCGGAACACAAACTGCGGAGAGCTGGAGACTGAAACTTTTCAAAAAACGGGTAGAAGAGCAACTCCAACCCGCGCCGTTTTCTATTAATGATCTCGCAATCGACGGCAATGACGTGATGAAAGAGCTAAAAATGAAACCCGGCCCCAAAGTCGGTGAGATTTTGCAGAAACTTTTCGAAGAAGTCGATGAGGATTTGAGCAAAAACACCAGAGAATATCTTTTGGAGAAAATAAAAACACTGGCATAATTTAGCGAAATGCTATATAATGATTTTATAAAGTAGTATCTGCGGTTTGCGCAGATTTATCAGAAGAACTGCCAAAAAGATTTTATCTATGCA
>DATIIG010000058.1:0-2300 GCA_035479835.1 Saccharimonadales bacterium (SeqCode)
TCTTCCATGAACTTTTTTGTGGGCGGCGGACAATATCAACCGCAAATTGTACAGGCAAATTTCGTGCATCAAAGTATTGATGAAACTTCATCGGCGACGTATCCGATTCTCTGATCAAAAGACGCGTTTAACGCGCTCCAAGACGGGAATGCGTACGTTGCTCAGGCACCTTCCGATACGACAAGTATTTCAATCAAAAACGTATCTATCGGGTATTATATTCAGGACCAGAAGCAAGACTATCTCATGCCGATTATCGTCTTTACCGGTGACGGGTTTACCGCCTACGTTTCCGCGGTTACGGATGCATGGATAAATAAGTAATATTGTTTGAGATTGCCTGAAGAATTTTTTGCGTATCGGCAAATCTGTCCTCACTTTTCATAACCACAATAATAATTGTATGACCTTTTTCAATTTTTGAAGTAATCAGTACCTGTCCCGCTTCATCGGTATACCCGGTTTTCACTCCGTTAACCCCGTAAAGCCCGAGGAGTCTGTTCAGACTGATAAGCGAATAGGTGTATCCTAAATTCAGATCGGTAATATCACGATGTTTGGTCGTGACAATAGCTGCCAGAGTTTTGTTGCGTATGGCAATTGAGGCAAGTCTGCTTAAATCTTTTGCCGTTGTGTAATTTTGATCCGAAAGTCCGATCGGATCGACAAATCGGGTATGTGTCAAATAAATTGCGTCTGCTTTTTCGTTCATTTTTGAAATAAATACCGCTTCTCCGCCGGGATAATTTTGAGAAATAGTCAGTGCCGCGTCGTTTGCGGAGGGCAAAAGCATTGCATAGAGTAAATCTTCAAAATGAAAAATTTCACCGCTTCTCAGCCCGATGACCGAACCGCTTACATCGGTTGAGCGAACAGTCAAAAGATCCCGCAGCGAAAAATAATCAAGCCCCACCATTGCCGTCATCAGTTTTGTCGTTGATGCCGGAATAAAGGCAGTATCCGCGTTTTTTGCAAAAAGTAACACCTTTGAATCGTTATCCAAAACCACCGCAGAAAGTGCTGAAAGCGGCGGGACAATTGTCATATCAAAAATAGGATACGCGGCCGGAGTAAAAGAGGAAACCGTTGCAATGCGGTGAGCGGCAATAAATTCTTTGATATTTTCGTTTATGATAAAAAGCGCAATAAGAATTCCCGAAAGGGCAAGTGTGGTAACAAAGCCTGCCAAAAGCAGTTTATGTTTTTGAAAAAAGCTCATCGACACGTTCCATGTCTCTGGGAAAAAGTGAAGCTTGCCGAACATTTGAGAGCCCTAACATGTCTTTGGTAATGCGCTCAAGCCCCATCGCAAATCCGCCTTCGGGGGGCATGCCGTACTTAAACGCCTGCAAATATAACTCAAACTGCGCGGGCTTGTTTCCCCACTTTTTAATGTGAGACAAAAGCATATCGTAATCATTAATGCGCTGTCCGCCCGTTACCCATTCTTCGGCAATTCCCAGGAGATCAAAACTCAGCGTAAAATCAGGATCTTTCGGATCCGGCATTGTGTAAAAGGGGCGTTTTTTTGTAGGATAATGCGTGATGAAAACAAACGGTGTGCCATGCTCCTGCCTGGCCCACTGACAAATTTCTTTTTCATCGGAAGGGTTCAGATCAGGTTCGCTGCGATTGTCTCTTCCCGTGCGTTTTAAAATAATTTCCTGCGCGTCTCGCATTTTAAGTCTTGGAAACGGTTTTGAAACATCGGGAAGTGTTGTTTCAAAAAGTGAAAGTTCTGTTTTATTTTTCTCCGAAACGGCGGCAAACATTGCCTTAATAACGCTTTCCGCCATTTCCATTAGTTCTTCATAGGAGTTGATAAATCCCATTTCTGCGTCAAGACTTATATACTCGGATAAATGTCTTGTCGTTACAGACGGCTCCGCGCGGTATGCATGCGCGATCGTAAAAACCCGCTCAAAAACTCCGACCATCATTTGTTTGTACATCTGCGGAGACTGCGCAAGATAGGTCGTGTGTCCGTAATATGAAACTTCAAACACTTCCGCGCCGCCCTCAGTAGCTGTGGGAACAATAGTGGGAACAAAAATTTCGCTAAATCCTTTTTCTTTAAGCGTTTTTCTGTATGTTTCTACAATTGTCTGCTGAATTTTAAAAATCGCGGCGATTTTTGAATGCCTCAGAGTCAGTGAGCGGTTATCCAAAAGTGTCGGAAGTTCCAGCAGCAAATCTTTTCCGCCCATGTCAAAGGGCATTTGGGCTGCTTTTTGCAAAATCTTAACTTCTTTTGCTTCCAGCTCAATCGTTCCGGTCGGCGTATGCGGATTAATGTATCG
>DATIIG010000059.1:0-1662 GCA_035479835.1 Saccharimonadales bacterium (SeqCode)
CAACTTTTAAAAGAGCTGCATTCGGTAGAAGGAAGTGTTGCGGATTTTATCACCAACTTTTCCGGAAGCATGCCGTTTGTGTATTTTCATATCGTTTGGTTCGTGTTATGGTTTTTGGCAAATCAGGGCATGTTTGAGCCGCACATTCATAAGTTCGATCCTTTTCCGTATGGACTTTTGACAATGCTCGTCTCTCTGGAGGCGATTTTTTTATCCACATTTATCATGATTACCCAAAACAGACAAGCGCTTGTTGATACCTACCGCGAACTCGAGGAAGAAAAAGAACAGAAGGAAGAGGAAGAACAGCACGAAGAGCTGGAAGAAGATGTTGAGGATATCCAGAAAGATTTGGATGATATTAAAGATGCGATGAGGTTTATTCAGGAAAAATTAGCCGGTCTTGAAAAAGGCGCGCCGCTTGTGAGAAGTCTTGAAAACGGCGCCGCTCCCCTCCCAAAGAAAAAATAAAACATGTTTTTATGCGGCAACTCCGGAGGCATTAAAAACAACATGCTCTACCGGTACGGCTTCAAGAATATATACTTCACGCAAACTTGCTTCTTCTCTTTTTAGGGGAAGGTTGTCAACAGCATACCCGATACTAGGAATATATCGCATTGTTGCTCTGTAACCGCGGGCAATCGTATCCGCGGCTATGCTTTCTTCTGTATGTCTCTCAAAAACCCTTCGCAAAGGCCTTTGTAAATTATAGTCTGTAATACCAATACCACTAATTAGCTGCATAAGCTCCTGCGCTCTCGGGTTCATTCTTCTTGCAGATGGCAGGTTCAACTCACTAAGCGGCGAGTCTGAGGGACTGTTTAGAAAAAAACTTCTTTCATCCGGATAAAATGCAACCTGCGTAAACGGAATTGGTGTCATTAGCGAGCTTGCTCCCTTTGAGTAGTTTAGAAAACCGATATCACGCGCATTCCATACATCTGATGCCGCGCCGCCAATTGGAATAATTTTTGCTCCAATGTCAAGAAGCTTTGCTCTATCTTCAGGAAGAAATGTTCTTGGGGCAGGCGGCTCATCTGCATGTTTGCCGCGTGGAATACGCTGATATAATTCTTGCGGAGTCATATAATTTATAAACTATTAACTGTGCCTGCCAACGCTTCGGCAAATTTCCGGTGAATTCCATTTTTACTGTGTAGATCCGCGATTTCTTGCGGCGTTTCCGGGACTTTTAAAATTCTGTTAAGCCCGATTCTCCGTGCTTCTACCACTCCGAAACTTTCATCAAAAATTGCCGGCATAATGCGCAGATTTGCCGCGCCGGTGTCAACTTCCTGCGCAAAA
Organism: Saccharimonadales bacterium (SeqCode); assembly: GCA_035479835.1. GTDB lineage: Bacteria > Patescibacteriota > Microgenomatia > Levybacterales > UBA12049 > DATIIG01. The sequence continues at coordinate 1,309 of DATIIG010000059.1, forward strand.
TCAACGGCAAATCCTAATCCTTTTCGAAGCCTCGCAACCTCAGGACTATCACTCAGGGCAAGAAAAAGCGTAACCGCTTCCGCAGGTACATTCTCCCCCAGAGATTCAAGTCGTGCCTTTCGCTGACTTTCGGGACGAAGCGCGTGCGGTTTTTTCAATTCCTCATATGCTTCAACGGTTTTTCCGGAAGCATAATCTTCTTTCAATTCTTTTATAATCCCTTCGTGATCCGCAGTTGTCATTGCTCCGGACAGTTCAAATGCCATCCGTTTTAAACCCTCGTTCAGCGGTTGGTAAAATTCACCGAAGAATCCGGGTGTTTCAAAAAGCGTTGGCAAATCGGCTTGCAAAGGA
>DATIIG010000060.1:0-10270 GCA_035479835.1 Saccharimonadales bacterium (SeqCode)
GCTTATTTATCTTGTTGAGCTGGGAGCACCGCTTGCATTTTTACCCTATCTTTTTCCGCTTTTTTCAATTTTTGCCGCACCCGCGCTTTTGATCAATCTTTTAAGCAGTAACGCTGCCCTTCATGAAATATTTTTTCAATATAGCGCAACCGTTACGCCATTTTTCTTTATCACCTCAATCTATGGAGTCAAAAGATTGCTGGCAAAATATGCATGGCTTACGCCCCGAAGGCTTATATTTATATTGCTTGTATGCACAACTGTTTCTGCGTTTTTCATGGGCCCGCTTCCCGGTACCAGACTTTCCAACGCGGCGATGTTTTCAAACCCCTTGCTAGAAAAAGATGAAATTGATAAATTTCTTGCAAATATAACTCCCCGCTTTAGCATTGCTGCTACCAATAACGTGGGATCACATCTTTCTCACCGCCAGCGCATTTACACAATTCCGGTCGGTATTGATAAAGCCGATATCATCGTGTTTCTTCTAAACGATCCATTTGCACAACCGTCACTCACCGCACAAAGAAAAATGGTCGAGGATATGAAACGCAACAAAAACTATGTGGAAGTATTTAGACAGGATGATTTTATCGCGTTTGAAAAAAGAAATTTGTATTTACAATCTCCTCGAAATATCAGACCTGCCGCACTTTTTCCGCTTTCGGTTCCGGCTCTGCAGCACCGTGATTATATCAGCTCAAACATTACCATTGAAAAAAAAGTTACGCAGGGAAAGCTTTTTACCTCTTATCTTGCTTCGTATGACTCTGACGGTCTGACAATAAATTCACTTCTAAATATTCCAAAAACCAAAATGCCGGATACCGGTTATCCGGTCATCGTTCTTTTGCACGGCTATATTAACCCGAAAGATTACGACACTATTGATTCCTACAAAAGCATTGACGACTATTTCTCAAACCGAGGATTTATTGTTGTAAAACCCGATTACCGCGGCAATGCAGACTCGGAACTTGATAATCAGGCTTTAATGCGCTTTGCATATCCGATTGATGTTTCGTATCTTTTATCTGCGATCACCAATCTTCCCGAAGCGGATCAGAACTCCATATTTCTTTGGAGTCACTCAATGGGCGGAGAAGTAGGACTTGAAACGCTTGAGATTGCCAATGCAAATCTCAAAACAATGCCCCAGCCCAAAGCCGCAGTTTTCTGGGCACCGGTTACCGATCCGGTGAAGTGGTTCGGTAAAGATCATTTATCCGCCCTTCCCGAGTCGCGTCTTGTTCCGTTTCCCTATACGCAGACATTTAAAATTCTGGGAACGCCCGAGTCAAATCCTTCCGTCTGGCAAAGCCTCTCACCGCTGCCATATCTTAGTAGCATTCAAACTCCCGTTCATATTGATCACGGCACAGCAGATGATACGGTGCCGTATCAATGGTCAATTGAACTTTACAATGATCTTCTGAGTCTTGGTAAAAAAGCAACGTTGCATCTCTATCCTGACAATGATCATAATTTATCAAACGACCAGGTTGAGGCGCTGGATAACGATATCAGATTTTTCAAAAGTTTTGAAAATAAATAAACTGCGCTTGTAAACTTGCAGAATTTTGTCTACTATCAAGATATGCAAATTATCAAAGCAACAGGTGAAAAAGAGGAGTTTAGCCGGGACAAACTTACCGCATCAATCGCGCGGGCGGGAATTCCAAAGGATTTGCGTGAACAAGTTGCGGCACATGTTGAGAGTAAGCTTAGCGAAAATATACCGACATCTGAAATTTATCACCACATCACCGAATTTCTAGAGCAGTCTGATCATCCCTATGAAAAAGCAAAATACGGATTAAAACAATCCATCATGGCACTTGGTCCGACCGGGTATCCGTTTGAAGATTATGTCGCGGAAGTGTTAAAGTCACAGGGGTACCAGACTGCCGTTCGGCAACTTTTGAAAGGCAGATGCGTAACGCATGAGGTTGATGTCGTTGCAAAAAAGGATAATGAAGCGGTAATGGTTGAGGCAAAATTCCACAACAATCCCGGCATTCACACACAGGTACATGTTTCACTTTATACCAAAGCACGGTTTGACGACTTAAAAGATATCCATCATTTTTCAAGCGGCTGGCTTGTTACCAATACAAAAGCAACACCGGATGCGATTGCGTATGCCGCATGCGCCGGGATAAAAATTATCAGCTGGAGTTATCCGCAAGAGGGAAGTCTTCGCGAAATTATTGAAACCGCAGATTTACATCCGATAACCGCACTGACTACGCTTTCGGACGCGCAAAAACAACAGCTTTTAAATGCTCATATCGTTCTTTGTAAAACAATTTCGCAAAATCCCGCTGAACTTGATATATTGGCTCTGCCCGCGGACAAAAAACAAAAAGTTCTTGACGAAGCGGCATTTCTTTACAAAGATCCGCTTGAATAATTCTGCGCCAGTTTTATCCGCTCAAACCGATCCGCCATCCAACCATTTGGCACAGTGGTTAATTTATCGCTGTTCCACAAGAAACCTCGTCGGATTGTGTGATCGCCGAACTTTTCATTCACGGCGTCCATTGTTTTTATAACGTTTTCATTTTTATTGACGCGCTCAAATAGCGACAAGGGAAGACTTTTCTGATCCGCTAAATTTCCCGCCCACACGGAAATCATCCGCACCATATTTTGCTCTGCATTAGAATTTTCAAAACCCCAATCGTCATAAAATTTTTTACAAACTCTGAAAATTTCCTGACCGGAATTTGTGTAATCACCGCTGTGACGGCCTGCTTCAGACCTTGTTCCACGAAGTGATAAACCTACGGTTTTTGCTTTTTTCTCAAGTCTGCGAAGTTTTATGCCGATCTCCTCACAGAGTTCATAAATGTTTTGTAAAATAATTCTTTGATCAAATTCATTGCGCGGCAGACAATAATTTCTGCCGACCGATTTCACATCAGGCGCTTTTGTATACGAGATAACTTCCGACTCGTCCATACCAAGACCGATGCCTTTGAGAAATTGTCCCTCAATGTTTCCAAACTGCGAAACAAGAGAAGGAAGCGGCGCTTTGGCAAGCTGGGGCAGCGTATAGATGCCGATTTTGTTCAGCCGAAGTCCAATGCGCGGTCCGATGCCGCAAATGTCGGTGAGTTTTGCGCGTTGATAGATAGCGTCCAAATTTTTTCTATTTATTTCCACAACGCCGTCGGGTTTTTCCATGCCCGATGCAAGTTTTGCAAGAAGTTTATTATATGAAATACCCGCTGAAACCGTAATATACTCACCGATCTCAAATCTTATGCGCTTTTTTATTTTGGAAATCAAACTTTGTGTGCCGCCGAAAAGCGCAGCGGTCAAACTCACATCCATAAATACCTCGTCCAGAGAAAAAAGTTCCACATCAGGAGAAAAGTCATTGCAGATTGATAAGAATTTTTGAGAGATTTCCCAATACTTCGTAAAGTGCGCAGCGACAAATTGAATAGACGGGCAAATCTCCATTGCTTCAAATGTCCGCGACGGACTTTTTATCCCTAATCTTTTTGCTTCTCTGCTTGCGGCGATAATGCAATTTCTGCCGTTTGTCGCGGTAACTCCGATGGGTTTGCCGCGCAAACGGGGATCAAACTGCTGCTCACAGCTTGCAAAAAAACTGTCAAAATCAATGTGAAGAATAATGCGCTGCATTATAATAAAATCCAATGCACGTAGAGTTTGAAAATCCTTTTAAGCAAAAGCATATACATAAAATTTACCAGAATTTAATGCGAAAAACAACAGAACAAAAAGATACTTTCTCTGTCAATTAGAAGGTAAACGAAAAAATTATAATCCGTAGCTTGAAAGGGAAGCGTTACCCACACGTGTTCGGTGAAGTGACATGATAAATGAGTCACACTGTGTAAACCCGCCGATTGTTGAAAACGCGCCGATAAATCCGTCCTGTTGCAAAAGCGAAACCGCGTTGTTATTAAACGAGCCGTACGGATACGTAAAAATATTTGTTGCCTGTCCGGTGTGACTTTCGATTTGCTGCTTGGCTGTCATAATTTCAAACTGAATTTTGTCATTTGCTCCGTGATTTACCGCGTAATGCGACCACGTGTGATCTGTTAAAAACATTTGCCCGCTGTTTTTCATTTCCGTAACCTGCCCCCAGGTCAGAAAATCCGCGCCTTCAGTAAGACCTGTTGCCAACATCAGATTAAACTTTATTCCATATTTTTTCAAAACAGGAAACGCGTTGTCATAGTTATCGCGGTACCCGTCGTCAAATGTCACGGCCACTACCTTTGCTCCAAGACCCGTATGTGTTTTGAGCGCGTTGACAAGCTGATCGACAAATATAGTAGTATATCCGTGACTTGCCAGATATCCCATCTGCTGGTCAAATACGCCGTTGTCGACATTTAAGCTTGTTTGTCCTTTTTGCACAGCTTGTGCTTGCGGCTGGATGTGATGATAAAAAAGTACGGGAACATTGAGACAAAATCCGCTGTAGGCAATTGGTGTTGCGGATGGAGAGGCAGTAGGCGTTGCGGAAGGGCTGGCAATAAGGGTCGGCGTCGCCGAAATTGGAACTGCAAGCGCGCGCTTAGGGAGTGCTTTATGGGAAACCGATTTGCTTACAGAATGCAAAACAAAAAATCCCACACCCGAAAAGAGAATAAGCGCAATAACTATTCCCGCGAGCAAAAAACGAAATTTGCGCTTTCCCCTGTGGAGTATTTTTTCAACTTCAATTGTTTTTCTACTTAGACGCCTCTTCATAAAATAGTATTATGTACTCAAAAGTAGTATAATATAAAAGCAGCGCAGATTGTATTCTGGCTGTTTTTTATTGTACAGTAACAAATATTATCTATGCAACAAATAGCACCCGACAAAATAAGAAATGTCGCCGTTATCGCCCACGTTGATCACGGCAAAACAACGCTTGTTGATTTCATGCTCAAGCAGTCGCATACCTTTCGCGAAAACGAAGCGGAAATGACCCAAACGACCATTCTTGATTCAAATCCGCTTGAGCGCGAACGCGGCATTACTATTTTGGCAAAAAATACCGCTATCTATTTCAACGATTTCAAAATTAATATTATTGATACTCCCGGCCATGCGGATTTTTCCGGAGAAGTGGAGCGAACGCTCAACATGGCAGACGGAGCGCTTTTGATTATTGACGCGCAGGAGGGTCCGATGCCTCAAACAAAATTTGTTTTGAAAAAAGCATTAGAGCTGGGACTCAAAATTATTGTCGTTATCAACAAAATCGACAAACAACTGGCGCAGGTTGAGCAGACGATTGAACAGACAAACGATTTATTTCTTGAGCTTGCTACAGATCCTGTGCAACTTGAGTTTCCTGTTTTGTTTGCCATAGGCAGAGAGGGAAAGGCCGCAAAAACACTTGAGGGTGTAAAAAACGCGACAAGCGTTGATGTTATTATGCAGGAAATTATTGATTTTATCCCGCCTCCCAGTGTCGAGCAGGGACCGTTTCAAATGATTGTCACATCGCTTGATTTCGATTCGCACAAAGGGCGGCACGTGATTGGCCGCATCAAACGGGGAATTGCCAAACAGGGAGAAAGTGTAGTTATCGTGAAAGAAAACGGCCGGACTCAGCCGGGGAAAATTGATACAATCGCGCTTACTCACGGCCTCAAAAAAATCCCTGTTGAAACTGCGCCGGCCGGAGAAATCGTTGATATTACCGGCGTATCCGCAGCCGATATAAGCGATACTATAACCGATCCGAGCGACCCCACACCCCTACCTAGAATTTCCCTTGAGCAACCGACACTTTCTATTACGTTTGGCGCGAACACCTCACCGTTTGCCGGAAAAGAGGGAAAGTTTACCAACTCGCGCCAACTTTTGGAGCGTCTGCAAAAAGAACTTGAAACAAATATCGGCCTCAAGCTTTCCGTGACCGATGAGGGATTTGTCGTGTCGGGAAGGGGAGAACTGCATTTGTCGGTTCTTATCGAAACGCTGCGACGGGAGGGATATGAGTTTCAGGTCGGAAAACCTCAGGTAATCACCAAACAAGTTGACGGGGAAGTTTTGGAACCGGTTGAAGAACTCTTTATTGATGTTCCCGATGATTATGTGGGCACGGTCACCGAAGAACTGGGAAAACGGAAAGGGCAGATGCTCAACATGCATGCAGACGGCAAAGGAAATACGAGACTCACCTATAAAATCCCCTCAAAAAATTTGCTGGGTATGCGAAGCGATCTTTTGACCTCAACGCGGGGTACCGCGGTTATCAATAGTATGCTCTCAGGCTTTGAGAAAATGTCGCCTGCAATTTCGCAAATCCGAAACGGCGTTTTGATTGCGTCAGAGGGCGGATCTGCGCTTCATTATGGACTCAATAACGCGCAGGAGCGGGGAATTACCTTTATAGACCCCGGAACAAAAGTATATGAGGGGATGATTGTGGGACTCCACGCCAGAGGTGAAGACATAGAAATTAATGTAACAAAGGAGAAAAAACAAACCAATATGCGGGCTTCGACGTCGGATGTTTCGCTGGGAGCTTTGACACCGGCAACAAAAATGAGCCTTGAACAGTCTATTGATTTTCTCGAAGACGACGAACTTTTGGAAGTAACACCGCTGAACCTTCGACTTCGCAAAAAATATCTCTCCAAACTTAACCGCGTCAGAAACTCCCGAAATAAGTAGTTTGGCTTGACACAAAGCCCTATCGGGTGGATAATACCACTCATGGAAGAAACTCAGGCACCACAAGTTCCGGCGCAAAACCCGCAGATGTCGGGAAAATCAATCGGCGCTTTCTCTTTGCCGGGAAGCACGATGAGTTTAATAATCGGAGCGGTGGTACTCATTCTTATTCCCGCTTTGGCGGCATTTCTATTTATCCGGAGCCGAAATACTGCTCCCAGTCCGACAAAGAAAGTTGAAAGCGTAAGCACCAAAGCCGGTTCAGGCTTCTCGGAACTGGTTCCCGCAACAAACACTCCTCAAAAGCCGGATGTAAACCAAAAAACAAAAAATTATACGGACACAGTACTTGGTTACTCAATACAAATTCCAAATGATTGGGAAACGTTCAAACAAAAAGCGGTCAGCGACACGTCATATCAAACCGGTGTCCGGCCGGTAGGTTCCGCCGACATTCCCGTAACAATAAGCGGCCAACCCAATCCGATGAATGTAGCGCTTAGCGATATTATTGATACCCAATACGGGAAAAATTATCCGAGGCAAAAAACCCAAGTCGCCGGTGTTGATGCAATAAGTGTAAAAAGCGACGCGCAGTCGTATGTGGCATATTATATAAATAAAAACGGGAAGCTCTATCAGCTCTCCGCGTCAACAACTCCCGTATATCAACAGGTCTTCAGCCAAATTCTTGCGAGCTTTCAATTTACCCGCTAAGTTTGTTGTAACTTCGTATAAACGACTACCCGCTGCGAATAATTTTTCGTCACGCTGTTAAATACCCCCTCGCATGTAATTAAATTAAGATACGCTGTGTCTGAAGGTCCGAAAATTTTCGCAAGGGGAACTTTGTCGAAATCAAATGACTGTTTATCTACCACCGCAAATGTATACGTATGTCCGTTTTGATCATCAACTTTGACGCTATCACCTGCGGTAAGTTTTGACAAAGAGTAGAAAACCGCCGGCGCGCCGGTCACCGTGTCCAAATGTCCGTCAATGACCGCGTTTCCTTTTTCTCCCGGTTTGTAACCCAGTTTGTACCATGCCACATTGGTATTGTTGCTCGGAACATCCATTTTACCCGAAGCATCAAGCCCTACCTGTTCAATCGTAGTATCAATGCCTAGTTTTGGGATGCGAAGCCGCACCGGAGTAACAACCGTTGTTTGCTGTTGTGGCGCTGTAGTTGCCGCAAAACTCGGTGACGCGGAAACCTGAGTAATATTTTGCGAAAGCGGCACAGAAGAGGTGTGAAAAAATTTTACTGCAAAAACGCCAATACCGACCGCAAGCGCCAGCGTTATTATAATACCCAACAGTTGTCGCATACAGAAGTTGCAAGGCAATGATGGTCATTACCTTGCACGTTTCTACATACCACGCCCAGTTGACGGCGCGCCGCTTGGTATAACCATGCTGGGTGAGGGAGTCACCGTCGGACTCGTTGTTGTTGACGGGGTTGGTGATACCGTCTGTGCCAGCGCCGCCTGCGCCACAAAAAGTGTCATTACCAGTGCTGTTATAAATAGTGCTGCAAGTCTTCCCATATCTTCACCTCCTTTCCGTATTTTCCATGCAAAAATGATACGTTTTAATATAGAGACAAAGCATAAGAAGAGGATAAACCGCGTGTAAGAATTGGTTATGAAAAGATGAGCACTTACCGTTATCTTACAGTTTTATGGTCGTTTTGTTACGCGCCACGGCTATGCTCTGCAATAAGGAGGTGATTTACATTGGCGTTTTCTGCCCGAAATACCTATGAAGCAAAAGGCACGGGATATTTACTTGGTCTTGTGCTTTTAGCAATCGCAATTATTTTTTACATGCACGGCATTCCGGTGTTGCGACATGGGTTTTAACTTGTAAATCAATCAAGATCCAATCACTCCATGCAAAAAAGTGATATTAATACTGTTGAGAAAATTCATCAGGCAGCCTTGAAGTTTTTGGTGCCGCTTAACCCCGAGGAAACGTATGCGACGATTGTCAAAGAGGCGGTGAAGTTGGTGCAGGCGGATTTCGGTTCTTTGCATCTGGAAAACCATGGAGAACTGGAACGTGTTTATTCTACCGCTCCTTTTTTATACAAACTGAAAACTCGCAAAAGAGGATTTACCTTCAAAGCATTTAAATCAATGAAAGCTTCCGTACTGGATATAAAAAGGGTCGGTCCGGTTCACCCCATGCTTAAAAAAATGGGACTTAAGTCAATTGTGTATATTCCCTTAACAAATCAGAATAAACCCTTCGGTGTGTTATCGCTTGATTCCAAAAATCACAAACATTTCACTCCGGAACATTTGCAAACACTCAAGCTTTTCGGATCACTGGCAACCCTTGCCATTCGCAAGACGCAACTCTACGACGAAACCAGAAAAGCCGTTGAAGTCCGCGATCTTTTTATTTCAATGGCGGCACATGAACTGCGAACTCCTCTGACAACAATTTACGGATACATACAGCTTTTACAGAAAAAGATTTCTCCGCTTAATTCTATGGAATCGGAGTGGACCGATAAACTGTTTCTGGAAATTAAACGGCTGACTACACTGGTAAATGAGATTCTTGAAATAAACAAAATCCGGTCGGGAAAAGTAAGCTACTCATTTACCGAATGCAGTATGGAAAATATTTTGGGTATGGCGGTAAATAATCTTTCCGTCATGTATCCGAAACGCAAAATTACTGTCAATAACACGCTGAACGGACTCGGAGGAAAAATAATCGGGGACTGCGACAAACTTCTGCAGGTTCTTATAAACCTTCTTGAAAATGCGCGAAAGTTTTCACCGGAAAGCTCGATTATTTCGGTTGCATTATCCGCAAAAAACGGCTATATTATTCTTGAAATAAAAGACCGGGGAAAGGGTATTGCGCAAGAAGATATTCCCAAAGTTTTTGATGAGTTTTATAAAGGAAAAGACGAGTTTAAAAGCGGCATGGGGCTTGGCTTATTTCTGGTCAAAAACATTATTAAAAAACATAACGGCTCGATCAAATTGACGTCGCGGTTACAAAAGGGGACACTGGTTCAAGTTAAATTGCCAATGGCGCATATATAACAATGGTACAAGCTGAACAACTCTGCCATAGTTCAGATATTACTGCTCCAAACGCAGGAGTTTTAGCATCGGAAAGTCGAGTAATTCCGTTTCGTCGTCCTGCAAGACTAAGGAAAATTGACTGGGAATACGAACCGGCTGCAGAACTGATCGATACGTTAGAGCGCGCTCCCCGCTCATATGGTGCACCATCTCTTCGCATGCTTGTTGATACATCTTTTGCGCAACACAGGGAAACGGGAAGACCTGTTGATATTAATATTGCCGGTATTCCCAATATCGGCAAAAGCACTCTGGTATCTCAAATCTTAGCCAGATGGAATTACATGCAAAGATCTGCGTCATTTCCCAATGATCCTTCAGAAATAATGGCATATATTTCTTGGGATGACATTTTGAGAACCGCAGGAAAAGAACTGGGAATTATATTGCCGGGGCAACAAGACGGGGATTACACAGAAAAGCAATTGGAGCAGTTAACTTTGGTAGAAGAACAAGCGGATGTACTGGCGAAAAAAAAGGGTTTTTCCGTTATCAAA
>DATIIG010000061.1:0-3576 GCA_035479835.1 Saccharimonadales bacterium (SeqCode)
AACTGATAGATGACGGAATTCCCGGACTCTACATCTGCGGAGCGTATCAATTCTTGGGCAAATATTACAAAGATGCAGACGGGACAACAATTCCCGGACTCTCCATCTTTGATCTCTACACCGAAAACCCCGGGCCAACTCATCCCCGCCTCATCGGCAACATGGTTTTCAATCCAATTCAATATTCTACATTCAATATTCTGCATTCAATCGTGGGCTTCGAAAATCATGGCGGCCGTACCTACCTCGGAAAAAATATTAAACCCTTCGGGAAAGTTATAAAAGGTTTCGGCAACAATGGCGAAGACGGCACAGAAGGCGCAGTCTACAAAAATTCTTTCGGCACCTATTCCCACGGCCCAATCCTCCCCAAAAACCCGCAGTTTGCCGATTATCTCATCAAATTAGCACTGGAGAAAAAATATAAAAAATCTATACAACTAAAACCTCTCGATGATTCCATCGAATTGTTAGCCCATGATGCAATTGTAAAAAGGCTCACGAAAGGAATATAATAGTTTCATGAAAATTGATGTGTCGCATGTGGCAAAATTGGCAAATCTGCCTCTTTCAAAAGAAGAAAAAGATAAGTTTGAAAAACAGCTTGATGAAACACTCGAATACGTTAATCAGCTTGAAGAAATTGACACAAAAAATGTTGAACCGACTTCGCAAGTAACCGGTCTCGAAAACGTTACGCGGGAAGACATCGCCGCCCCATCGCTTCCTCAGGAACAAGCTTTAAAAAATAGCAAAAGTACTTATAATGGTTTCTTCAAAGTGAAAGCAATTTTGGATGAATCTTAATCAATTAACTATCAAACAGGCGAAAGACGGGCTTTTGAATAAAGAGTTTTCGTCTGTTGAGCTGACAAAAGCGTGTCTTGACAGAATAAAAACCGTTGATGAAAAAATTAACGCGTTTGTGACTGTCACCGAAAAAGAAGCGCTGGCAGATGCGAAAGCGGCTGATGATAGACTTGCAAACGGCGATGACGCTTCGCTTTTGGGCATTCCCCTATCAATTAAAGATAATTTCTGTACGGAAAATGTCAGGACAACTGCGTCAAGCCATGTCCTCGATGATTTCATCCCCCCGTATGATGCAACAGTTGTTACAAAATTAAAGGATGCCGGCATGGTTTTAATCGGCAAAACAAACCTTGACGCGTGGGCGCACGGATCATCAACTGAAACGTCTGACTTTGGCACAACAAAAAACCCGTGGAACACCGGCCATCTTCCCGGCGGCTCCTCGGGCGGCGCAGCGGCAAGTATCGCAGCAGATGAGGTAATTGCAGCAATTGGCAGCGAAACAGCAGGATCTATCCGCCAGCCGGCAGATTGGTGCGGCGTGGTAGGATTAAAACCGACATACGGCAGAGTAAGCAGGAGCGGCGTTATCGCAATGGCATCTTCTTTGGACAGCCCAGGGCCGATTACCAAAAGAGTGGAAGACGCAGCACTTATTTTGCAAGTTCTCGCAGGACAGGACAAATTTGACGCGACCACTTCTCCGCTTGCACCGGATAATTATTTGAAAAATTTGAACAAACCGATTTCGGGTCTCAAAATCGGCGTCTCAGACGAATACTTCGACGGCGTGACCGATCAGGTGCGGGAAAAAGTAATGGACGCAATAAAAGTTGTTGAAAAACTCGGCGCAAAAATTGTAAAAATTAAATTATTTCCACCAAAATACACGATTGCCGTCTATACAATTTTACAAAGATCAGAAGTCTCTTCAAATCTCGCGCGATACGACGGCATTCGGTATGGCAATGATAGAAGTTTTTTCGGCGACGAAGCAAAAAGAAGAATAATGTTGGGTACTTATGCGCTTTCCGCCGGGTATTACGACCAGTATTACAAAAAGGCACAGAAAGTCCGCACGGTTATCATTAATGATTTCAACGATGCTTTCAAAAATGTTGATCTGATTCTGGCTCCCACAAATCCCTGGACTGCGCTGCCTGTTGGCGCAAGCAAAGAAAGCCCGATGTACGGCGAAATGGCGGACGCGCTGGTGGAGCCTTCATCAATTGCCGGACTTCCGGGAATAAATGTTCCGTGCGGATTATCAAAGGACGACTTACCCATCGGCTTTCAACTCATCGGCCCGCAATTTAGCGAAAGCTTAATATTAAATGCCGCGCATAAATACGAACAGGAACGACAATTTTTTACCAACAAACCGAATTTATGAAATACACACCGGTCATCGGACTCGAAGTGCATGTAGAACTCAAAACCAACAGCAAAATGTTTTGCTCATGTAGCGCTGATTACTTCGGTCAAAAACCGAATACCCATACGTGTCCTGTATGTCTGGGACTTCCCGGCGCGCTGCCTGTCCCCAATCAAAAGGCAATTGAATGGTGCGTGATGATTGGAAAATCTCTTGGCTGTGATACTCCTCTTTTTTCTAAATTTGACCGCAAAAATTATTTCTATCCTGATTTGGCAAAGGGATATCAGATTTCACAATATGACGAGCCGTTTTGTGTTAATGGAACAATAAAACTCAAAAGCGGGAAAGTAATTCGCATCAGACGAGTGCACATGGAAGAAGACACAGGCAAACTTATTCACGAAGGAAATATTTCTTTGATAGATTTCAATAGATCGGGAGTTCCTCTTGTTGAAATTGTCACAGAGCCGGATTTTGAAAACGCGTTAGAAGTCAAAGAGTATCTGCAAAAATTACAACAGATTGTCCGCTATCTTGACGTTTCGAACGCTGATATGGAAAAAGGAAATATGCGGCTCGAGCCGAACATCAGTTTAGCAGATAGCCAATTGCGTATTGCGAATAGTAAAAACCATAAGCCATCTGCCATAAGCTATTTGCCGCCCTACAAGGTTGAGGTAAAGAATATCAACTCTTTCCGGTTTGTTGAAAAGGCGATAAATTTTGAAATAGAAAGGCAGGAGAAGATTTTAGAGAGCGGCAAAACGCCGGTGCAGGAAACACGCGGCTGGGACGAGAAAAAAAATCAAACAGTCAGCCAGCGCGTCAAAGAAGAAGCAAATGATTACCGATATTTCCCTGAACCTGATATTCCTCCAATTCGCTGGACAAAAGAACAACTCGCACAAATACAATCACAAATGCCGGAATTGCCAGATGAGAAGTTTGAAAGATTTCAAAAAGATTTCGGCCTTTCCGATTATGACGCTGAAATTTTAACAAGAGAAAAGGAGACAGCGGATTATTTTGAAGAAGCGGTCCTTGTTTCAAAAAACAAAGTCTTGCCAAAGACAATCGCAAACTGGATGATCAACAAAAAGGTTGATTCGCAGCAGACTCTTCCCGCGGCTCTGATTATACAAATTTCCCTCACGTCCCAAACTTCCCCCACTGATGAAAAAGAACTTGGGAAACTGATTGATGAAGTTTTTTCTCAAAACGAAAAAGCGATTGATGACTATAAAAACGGCAAGGAAAGTGCGATAATGTATCTGGTCGGACAAGTTATGAAATCCTCAAATCAAAAACTCAACGCGCAAACAGTAAAAGAAAAAATAATACACAAAATTAAGGAGTAAACTATGGCAGAAGGAGGACAACAAGAT
>DATIIG010000062.1:0-3208 GCA_035479835.1 Saccharimonadales bacterium (SeqCode)
TTTGCTCGTGCTGTTTTACCAGCACCGGGTAACCCCACCATCATAAATAATGTTGGCTGCTCTTCACGTTGAACTTCTTTCTTTTGAGTTCCTTCTACCATACGGGGTAATTATAGCAGACTTTGCTACTTTTCCTGTAAAACGGAGAGGATGTTGGCGCTGGGGTCTTTGAACCACGCGATGTCGGGGCCCATTTTTGCCGCAATGCCACGGGCGATACCCTTTGCATCTGTCTTAATCATGCCGCTGTCGTAATGCTCAAACGCCACACCCGATTTCGTCAGCTCATCCACCGCCTCATTAATATTTTCAACAATAAAGTTTAAGACAGTAAATGTCGCGGGCTCGTGATTGTCTTTCGGGTACACCATGACGCGGCCGCCACCGGATAAATGCAGCTCGAGATTTCCCATAGCGCCGTCTGTGACTTCAACGCCCAGCGTTTCGCTGTAAAACTTTTTCGCCTCTTTAATATCTTTAACCGAAAATGATGAAAATGCCGCAACGGGTGTAAACATATTTTATTGAAAATCAGAGCCGATGTTGATCATCCAGTTGACACCGAACTTGTCGGTAAAGGAGCCGAATGTGTCGCCCCAAAATTGTTTTTCAAGCTTCATGGTAACTTTCCCGCCTTTTGATAACTCATTAAAATATTTTGTTAGAAGTTCTTCATCTGAGCCCACAATGCTCATACAGATATTATCGCCCATTTTGACGACGTGATCTTTTGTGCCGTCGCTTGCCATAAACGTCAGCGTGTCGTTTTTCAAAAGCGCGTGGACTAACTTGTCTTTATCCTCATCTGCTACCGGCATGCCTGATTCACCGAATGTCTGCATGGTCAGTGTTCCGCCCAAAACGGATTTATAAAATTCCATCGCCTCTTTGGTTGAGCCGTTGAAAGAAAGATATGGTGTAAGTGTCGCTTTCATTTCTCTTCCCCCCATGGTGTTGCCAGTTGGAAATAATTTCCGTCGGGATCCTCAAGGGTTGCGATCATTCCTTCTTTTTCTTCTTCGGGATGATACGGCTCTTTGATAACTTTTGCACCCGTTTCTTTTTTAATTCTTTCAAATTCTTTTTCAACGTCTTTTGTGTAAAAGTTAATCATTATTCTCTGCGGCTCTTTTGATTTTTTGCCGACTTCGGAATGAGGACCAATGGTGATAAAAGTTTCTCCTATTTTGAATCCGGACCACTCTTCCATTGACCAATCCGCTTTTTTCCCGAAAACTTTTTCATAGAACGACGCAAGACTTTTTGCGTCCGCGCTGCCTATCATAATAGAACTTAAATTTATCATAACTACTCACCCGCCTTTTCTAAATCCGCAATGTCGATTTTATGCATGTCTAAAAAAACTTTCATAGCTTTTTCTGATTTCACCAACTCACCTATATTTTCCGGGACAATCTGCCAAGAAACTCCAAACTTATCCTTACACCAACCGCACTGTTCACTCTGGGGCACCGCTGATAATTTTCCCCAGTAAGAATCAATTTCCTCTTGATCTTTGCAAAATACCTGAAAAGAAATAGCTTCGCTAATTTTGAAAAACGGACCGCCATTGAGAGCGGTAAAGGGTTGGCCATTGATTTCAAAGTTGACAAGAAGTGTTGAACCGACAGGCTTATTTGAGGGAGTTTCGGTCAGATACGGTACAACTTGCAGAATTTTAGAATTTGGGAATACGGAAACATAGAATTTTGCCGCATCCTCCGCCTCGCTGTCAAACCATAGGCATGGTGTTATCTTTTGCATGAAGTTCTGTCAAGACTTTACCAGATTTTATAATCATAAGTCAATATGAAATCTGTAAGAAATTCAAGAAAGAAGTACGCCGCCGTCGACCACGATCTGTGAACCGGTCATGTATGAGGACATATCTGACGCCAGAAACAGCGCGACTTTTCCGATGTCGTCCGATTCTCCAAGCCGATGCATGGGAATTTTGGATAGAAATCCTTCAAGCATTTTGCTCATATCCACACCTTGCGGCACCGGAGCTGCCGCCTGCAGTTTCTGAACTCCCGGCGTCATTATTCCGCCCGGCGCTATCGCGTTTACCCAGATTTTGTGAGGAGCAAGTTCTAACGCGACGTTTTTTGTAAATCCCCAAACGCCGTGTTTTGACGCGTCGTAATGCGCAAGTCCCACAGAAGAGGGATGCAGCGCGTCAATAGAAGTAATGTTGATAATTTTTCCGCCCTTGCCCTGCTTTATCATTTGATCGGATGCATATTTCGTGCAGAGAAATACTCCTTCAAGATTTATTTTAACTACCGTTTCAAAATCCGAAAGAGTCATTTTCATCACAGGAATTGACGGATACACGCCCGCGTTGTTGACCAGAATATTAATTTCGCCGTATGTCTTTACCGCCTCCTCAATCATTGCCTTCACACTCTCTTCCGAGGAAACATCACACGCAACACCGATTGTTTTCCATCCTTTGTCGGTGAGCTTTTTGGCGGACTCGTCTGCTTCTTCTTTGTGCTTGCTTGCGATTACAACGTTTGCTCCGGCCTGCGCAAGCCGATACGAAATGCCGAATCCGATTCCGACCGCTCCCGTAACAATCGCGGTTTTGCCGGTCAAATCCAAAAGTTTATTTATCGGCGTTTCCATAATTCCATTGTACACCATTGCGCGTTAACAAACACAACAAAAGCGCTCCGGCCTTATGAGCCGGAAACGCTTTTATCGTACCTGAAACCTGAAAATTACGGAGTCGGTGTGGGGGAAAGTTTTCCCCATTTACCGAAACCCCGTTCTCCCATACCCATTCTTCCAAGAGGCATGATCAAAGTCGGGTCAATTCCCTGACTTTTTGCCCATGTATTCCAGTCATTTTGGAAATTCCGGAAATCCTGCTTTCTCTGCTGCGGCGTTTCGTTTGTTTTGTTTCCAAGGTTATATTTTGTCCGCAAAGCAGAAAGCTCGCTTATGATCGCGGTCTCTTGAGCGCTTGTAATTTTTCCCTGCGTGACAAGTTTATCAAGACGTGCTTTTTCTCTATCCTGCATTGTCTGTTGCACGTTTTGTTTGTGCTGATTTTTAAAATCAGTGACAGCGGATTTTACTTGATTTTGATCCAGATTAAATTTCTGTGAAAGAAACTGAATCAGTCCTGAGAAAAAGTTTCCGCCCGTGTTGCCTGATGCGGCATACGCCGGAACCGCGACAGATGCAGTTGAGAACAGAA
>DATIIG010000063.1:0-6223 GCA_035479835.1 Saccharimonadales bacterium (SeqCode)
GCTTTTGACTTCCGATCTTTTTGGAGAATTTTGAAATTAAACATTAAGAGGTAAGGTTTTTTACTTCTTTTTTAAACTGCTCCCCGCGGTCTTTGTAATTTTTGAACATATCAAAACTCGTGCACGCAGGAGTAAGCAAAACAACGTCTCCGGATTCTGCAATATCTGATGCAGCCCTAACGATATCTCGCATCGTCTTTTTGCCCTCAATAATTCTGAATTCTGAATTCTGATTTCTAGATTTAATCTTAGGCCATTCTTCTCCGATTCCGATAATCGCTTTAATATTTTTTGCTTTTGAAATAACGCGGCCAAGCTCTGAAAAATCACTGTGTTTACTTGCTCCGCCCAAAATTAAAATTTCCGGATTTTTGAAGCTTTCAATTGCTGCAATCGCGGTCTCAGGAGTCGTTGAAAACGAGTCGTCGTAATATTTGACGCCGCCAATCTCTGCAGCCAGCTCTAAACGATGCTCAAGCCCTTTGAATGTTTTGAGAACTTCTGCGATATTTTTTATCGAAACTCCCGCGAGTGTTGCCGCCATGGTCGCTGCGCATACATTTTCAAGATTGTGCTTTCCGGGAAGCAAAATATCTTTGATGTTAATAACATCTCCCTCTCCGCCTGAAATTTTTAAAACTACTTTTTCATTTTTTACAAAACATCCCTGCACTACTTCCTCGCGCTCGCGACTGACATAAAAAATTTGTGCGCTTGTGTGAACGTCCGATTCGTTACTTGCGGGGTAGTCGCGGTTTAAAATGGCAAAGTCTTTTTCTGTTTGAAAACGCAGAATATTTCTCTTGGCGTCAACATACTCTGCAACTGTTTTGTGATAATCCAAGTGCTCACTGGTAACCATCAGCATTACTGCAATATGAGGACTTATAGTCATATCCTGCAGCTGAAAACTTGAGAGCTCAAGAACAACAAACGACTGAGGAGTAAGTTTGTTCAAAAATGTAAAAGGAGGATTACCGATATTGCCGCCAAGATATACATCTAAGCCTTGTTTCTTAAGCATTTCGTAAATCAACGCGGATGTCGTTCCTTTTCCCTTCGTCCCTGTAGTACCGATGATTTCGCACGGACAAAGCTCAAAAAACAGTTTTGTTTGCGATATAATTTTGTTTTTAACTTTCTGAAGTTGGGGTAGATCAAGTCGTATTCCCGGACTTCTGACAATCATGTCAAACCCGTCAAGATTGTCTAAATAGTTCTCTCCAAAAATAAATGACGGACCGAGTTTTTTTGCTTTTTCCAAAACATCTTTCTCTATCTCCCCTTCTTTTTTCTCGTCCAGAATAGTGACAATAGCACCCTTTGCAACAAGAAACTGCGCGCTTGTTAATCCTTCAATCCCCAGCCCTATTACCGCTATTTTTTTGTCTGCAAAATTCATAGCACTGTTTCTTCAACCTCCAAAGCTTCACCAAGAAGCGTTTGCGCGGTTTTTGCAAAGACAGCGCTGTCTCCGGTTGTATAAAAGATATGTTTTGAATTTTCTTCCTCCGTTAAAGCGCTATTGTTTTCCAAAACGCGCTTTACTTGCCGAGCAATTGCCGGCCCGCTGTCCAAAACCGTTACCGCATCTCCCAGGATAGCTTGTATACGAGGCTTGATGAAGGGAAAGTGTGTTGAGCCCAAAACAAGCGTATCAATACCGTCTTTTTGAAACGCGGCAAGCTCTTTTTTCAAAATCTTTTGCATTTCATTGCTTTCAACTTCTCCTTTTTCAATAAGCGGAACAATTTCATCGGTTCCGACAGTGGTAACCGAGCAGCCTGATGCAAACTCTTGCGTTAAATGTTTGATATAAAGACTTTCTGCTCCGGCAGTTGTTGCCAAAAGACCGATTTTTTTGTTTTTTGTGATAGTTGCCGCGCCTTTTATAACCGGCACGGTGCCGATTAGCGGCATGTCGGGAAAATCCAAACGCAATGCTTCAATGCTATTGAGCGTTATGGTATTGCACGCAACAACAATCAGCTTGACGTGTTTCTCGATCAGAAATTTAATCATGCGCTGAGTAAGCTCTGTAATTTCATTTGGATTTTTCTCTCCATACGGGGTGTTGAGAGAGTCGCCAAGATACAACGTTGATTCTTGCGGTAAAAGCGCTGCAATTTCTCTCCACACGGAAAGCCCCCCTACTCCGCTATCCAGAACGCCGATGGGTTGGTTATTCATAAAAAAGTACCAGGGGTGGGGATCGAACCCACAACCGCAGCGTTATGAATGCTGTGCTCCGCCATTGAGCTACCCTGGCGCGAGCTTTATTGTACCAAAGTTTGACCTCAAATGAAATCTCTGTTAGAATAGTTGAACCTAAACGCGCGGGGTAGTGTACAGTGCACGTGAGGCTCATAATCTCACAGGCTGGGCGCAACTCCCAGCCCCGCAACAAAGTTCTCAAACGCTTCCTTTTTTCCTCAAATTTTGCTATCATAAATCAGTCATGTTGGGTGGAAATAAGAAGAATATTTTTGTCATTTCAGACTACGGAGCCGGGGATCCGGCGTTTGGCGAAGTAATGCTTCGCTTAAGGCTTTTACTACCTGACGTTTTCATTTATCCGCAAACCACTCCCCCTTTCTCAACCATTAACACGGGTTTTTGGATTTATCAAATAGCCTTAACCAAAGACGTCAAAGACACGTTTATTTACTCAAACACCGCGCCCCGCCGGGAAGACAAAGGCGCGCAGAAAAACAATCGCGGCGAGAAATTGATGTACGCCAAACTCGAAAACGGCGTTGAAGTCATGGCAGTCAACGCAGGCTACGTTTTTTCCTTTATTAAGCCTCATATCCGCTCGTTTCACTTTGTAAATGTCGAAAATGAAGGTAGTCAGTTTCGCTCGCGTGATAAATATCCCGGAGCCGTGGCACAAATGGTCAGAAATGACAAAGGATTTTTAGGACCTGATGCTGACATAAAAACAATCCCCGACTACCCCAACCACGTCATTGCATCAATTGACGGATACGGAAATATAAAAACTACGCTTCGTGCTTCCCAAGTGTCATTTAAACCGGGAAGCCATCTTATTATAAAAATCGGCAACAGAAAGCATTTGGCCACCTATACCGACGGCATTTTCAATATAAAATACGGCGAACTTGCTCTTGCTCCCGGCTCATCGGGCCATGACGACAAATTTATGGAAGTATTTCTGCGGGGCGGCAGCGCGTACCGGATGTTTGATATGCCTGACGTTGAAGAATCATTCTCCATTCAAAAGACTTAGAAGAAAAGCGAAAGCCACTTTTTCCAGTTAGGACGACTGTCTTGCTTTTTTTGCTCCTGCGTTTTAAAAAAACCCTGCGGAATAATAAGCTGCGACTCGCCCGGTTTTGCCATAAACAGCTTGTCGCGGGCCTGCTGTTCTACAAATGTTGCGCTTTGGACCGTTGAAAGCTGCTGTTTGAGCATTTGATTTTCCGCTTTTTCCTTCTCGAGTTGATTTTGCGCCGAGACAACCAGATCCTGCTTTTTCCACACGTCATAGATTGAGCGAACGAGGTTATTAATGATAACAAGACTGATAATAACGGCGATGACGAAGGCGGCTTTTTTCATGCTTTGCAAAAATACTATTGACTATTCTTACATTTACTGATATTATAGGCTATCGAATGACCCTTCGACTGCGCTCAGGGTCATATTGAGCAAGTCGAAATATGAAACAAATCACGCTTCGAGATGCCCACGAAGAGTTCAAAAATTATCTCAAAACCAACAAGCACTCAAGTTCTACCATTGTAGCATACGGCAAGGACATCGAGCAGCTTGTGTCGTTTTTGACGGAGCTTAAGAAAAACAGTCTTCATGAAGTTGCAAAAGAGGATATTGAGGCCTTTTTGGCAAACATGAGCAAAAACGGCTATACGCCTAAGTCAATCTCGCGCAAAATCAACTCCACCCGAACGTTTTACCGCTTTCTCAAAGTAAATGAATACGTTACCGACGATCCTTCCCTCCTTGTTGCTCATCCCAAATATCAACTTGCGCCGCCTCGAATTTTAACACCGACTGAGTACCGCGCGCTTCGAGACGCCGCCAGAAATGATCCCCGCATGTACGCAATTATTGAGATGCTTCTCCAAACCGGTATACGTATCGGAGAACTCGCAAATTTGCGCTTGAATGATGTCTTAAAAGACGCGCTTCGCGTTACCGCGCAGGAAAAGCACGAAGAGCGCATTGTGCCCCTGAACAAACGCGCATCGGAGGCTTTGCAAAATTATTTAAAAGTAAGGCCCCAAACCAAAGAAGACCGCGTGTTTGTGACCAAATCGGGCAAACCGTTTCTGATCAGAAATATCAGAACCGCTATCGAGCGGTACTTCAGACTGGCTGAAATAAAAGGCGCGAAAGTAAATGATCTTCGCCACACATTCGTAGCTCATCACTTAAAGCACGGCGTATCGCTGATCATTCTCTCAAAAGTTTTGGGACACAAAAGACTTTCCACAACCGAGCGGTATCTGGAGTACGTTAAAGACCGCGCCCGCGAAAACACCACCCTTTCGGAACTGTAAGGTGAGCCGGATATCGCTACTTTCGAACAGTGGACGATAATTCTGTTATTGTTCAAACCCGCTTTGAGCTTGTGGTTGATCTGATTGAGGTTCTGCAGTAAATTCCTGCAAAAATGCTCTTATCTTATCAATTGCAGTTTGTGTATCTTTGTATTCGGCAGTTTCTCCCGTTCCATCATGCTCTCTATGCGTAGCGCGAGCAGCTGGATACTCTAAATCCTTTATTCTGTTGCGACCTTCTAACCTTCCATCTAAATAATCATACACAAATTTAGAATTTACAAAATCATAGTCATCAGCTTGAAAATCACCCCCAAGACGTAATGCAAAACTATCAATTGCGCCTTCTAAAATGATTTCAGTTTTTTTACCGCTTTTAGCCTTTAGCTCTAATTTAAATACATTCCTATCTTTGTTTCGCAAATTTCCCCATACAAAATGATTATCTGGTAGTGGTGGAAAAAGAGCCCATCGTTTTCCTTCCTTCAGTTCACGTTTGTACTCCATGCCTTCATCGGATAAATCGTATGACGGAGATTTCTGGCCTGTATTAATTGTATAGTAAGAACCGTCCCCTCGAATCACGCGAATCCAAGTCGGACAGGTTGTGACTAAGGTGGTTTCGGCTGCTTCCCTTTGGTATGCCGGGTCTGCGGCAAGATGTGATTTGAAGGCACGTACAAGATCTGAAACAGGCTTTGCCTGCTCTACCACAGATAGTTTTCTTTCGCCTTGTGGTTGTTCTGACCGTGATTCTGTATTTGGCATATTTTAATGTGTCTTATCCAGTTCTACGCTGCCTATTTGGTCCTCTGTGCCGGCTTGGAACGCCGGCGGCGTTTGGTACGCGTCTTCTTGATTTATAAAAGCTCTTCAACTGTAATGATCGAGGATCTTCTTCCGACCACCCAAATCCCCTTACCAGTCTAGTAAGAGTTATTATTCGAGGAGGTTTGTAGCGTGTTCCTACTGTATCTTCTAATCGACTGATTGTTGTAACGTCTAATCCAGCTGCTTGTGCAAGATCTGCTTGCGTCATGTGTGCTTGTTCTACTCTATAACGATATAGTAAATCGGGCAATTCGTCTCCTTCTAACACTTCAACTGCTTGGGGTGGAGTTTCTTGTGCAGGAGCTACTTGAACTGTTGGTCCAGAAATGCTTTCAGTAAAAAATTTATCAACGTCACCCATTGATGCTTCTACCTCATTTCTAACTCTTTGGAGCTCAAATGCTCCCCATAGCCGTAACGCTTTTCCTTGTTGGATCCGCTGTTCCCAAGTTGTATCTGAGTTTTCAGGTACAAAAGTAACCACGGGCACGAGCCGTTTCGGATTAACAAATCCTGCATCTTGTTGATCTCCATGTGGGATTTCATTCATAAGATAGTGATTATATCCCATAATTATTATAATGTCAAGTATTCCGTCACTTTAGCCCATATTAGAACTGGCAAACATTCATATAGCCTTACTTGACAAATGGGTATTTTATTGCTATACTCTTGAAGTGACGATATTTTCGCCACCACTTTATGATAGACAAGGCTTCTTCGATAGTAAAAAACGATGAATTGCTTGCAGTATTGCAGTCGCTCGGTTTATCTCCGAGGGAGCAATCAATTTATTTATCTGCTTTGGAACTGGGAGAAACACTCCAGATGCCTTTGGCTAAAAAATC
>DATIIG010000064.1:0-3559 GCA_035479835.1 Saccharimonadales bacterium (SeqCode)
GTTATCGTTTAATACCGCGCTTAGATGAAATACCAACCGACCAAGTGAGCAGATTTGCTCGGAATTTATCGGATTTCTTTTAAACGGCATCGCAGAACTTCCTACCTGTTTTGACCCGAACGGTTCCTGCCACTCGCCAAAACCGGGCGACTGCATGATACGCAGATCAAACGCAAATTTATATAACGATTGTGCCAGGGATGTGCAGAAACTGCCCACAAAAAACTCAAGTTTTCTTGGAGTCACCTGTCCTGAAACCTCGACTGCGTCAATTCCCAGTTCTTTCATAACTTTTTTTTCAAGCAGCTGCGCTTTTTCTTCCCCAAGAAGATTTGCGTAACTTGCGGATGTTCCCACAGCTCCCTTGAGGCCTTTTCCTTTGTTCATTTGTTTCACAAACTGTAAAAACTCTTTGTCAAACAGCAAATCCTGCGTATAAAGTGCAAACCGGTACCCAAGCGTTGTTGGTTCTGCCGCCTGCAGGTGTGTATACGCCATACACGGCAGCGTTTTATGCGTTTTAATTTTTTGAGCAAATGCTTGTAAAAGCGTGTCAAGCCTTTTCTCAATAATTACCAATGATTCTTTGATCCTGAGCGCATCCGCGTTATCTTCAATATCCATAGACGTTGCACCCAAATGAATTTTTCCGCCGCCGATTTTTGCTTGCGAAGCATAAACGCTTATTTCCGCCATCAAATCGTGATGAAGTTCTTTTTCATGCTCCTGCGCTTTTTCAATATCAATTTCATTTTGATGTTTGACTAAATCTTCCAGCTCACGTTTGCTGATCAACCCTTGCTCATGTTGCGCTTTTGCCATGGCAACCCAGATTTTGCGCCAGAGCTTTCGCTTATTTTCTTCCGACCAGATCGTTCGCATGTCAGATGAGCCGTAGCGCCACGTAAAAGGAGAAAGGTACGTTGTATAGTCAAAGTTTTTCATAGCACAAATTTTTCAATCACATCGGCAACGCCGTCGTCATCAACGCTTGGCGCGACATAATGGGCAATTGCTTTGAGTTCCTCAACGGCATTTCCCATCGCGACTTTGAGTCCGCACGCCATAAGAAGCGGAAAATCATTATACCCGTCGCCGATGCCGATTATCTCATGAGTTTCAATACCCAGAATTTTTGCGACTTCAAAAATACCATGCTGTTTGGTCGCCTGCGCGTGAGATACAACGATGCTGACTTTCCCTTCCTCCCAATCAGAAACCGTATGCACAACGATTGTGGGTATATGAGATAATTTCTGTGCAGCTTGCTGTCCTTTTTTTGGTGAAGAATTGATGCTGAAAATATTATAAACACTTTTTCTATCATATCTCTGCTTTGCGATAACATGGTCTCCGTTTCTATCATGAATAATGATTGGAATTTTTAGCGATTGAAATACGGCGCAAACAGGATCAATGTCTTCCTCACGGATTTTTTGCTCCCAAAGTATTTTTTTGTGATGTGCGTCAATAATTTGTGCTCCGTTGTTCAAAATCAAAGGACCAGAAAGCGAAAGGTGACTTAGTATCTCCTGCATCAAAAATAAAGGTCTTGCTGTTGCAACTCCGATATGAATGCGCTTTTTTGCTTGCTCTATTGCTTTGGTTACACGGGGAGAAGGGATGCCGTCGCGGCGGTTTTGAATGAGTGTTCCGTCAACGTCAATCATCATCGCTTTATAGGTTTTAGTTCGTGCCCGTTTCATGCACCGCTATTGTAATAGGATACGGGTAGGAAAACAAGATCCATAGTGCTACAATGTTTTGACTATGGATGAGGTCGCACGAGTTCGGGAAAAAACAGATTTAGTCGCGCTAATCTCCGAATACATCCCCTTAAAAAAAATGGGCAGAAATTTTAAAGCAAACTGCCCGTTTCATAATGAAAAAACTCCTTCATTTGTCGTTTCTCCCGAGCGGCAAATCTGGCATTGTTTCGGCTGCGCAAAAGGCGGCGACTGTTTTACCTTCCTTATGGAGTATGAAAACATTGAATTCGGCGAAAGCTTGCGAACTTTGGCCAAAAAAGCGGGTATTGAGCTGACAAAAAGCAGTTTTCAAACAGGTCTTTCAACACAAAAAGAAAACATGTACCGGCTCAACCGGCTTGCCATGGAGTATTACCATTTTGTGTTAACCGCTCACAGCGTGGGAAAAGTCGCACTTGAGTATCTTACCAACAAACGTAAACTTACCCCGAAACTTATCAAAACGTTTCAGCTGGGATTTGCGCCAAAAGGGGGAGCAGCGCTTTGCGGTTACCTTATGAAGAAAAAAGGATATAAAAAGCAGGAACTTATTGACGTCGGGCTTGCGTTTGAGGGAAGAGGGGGAGTAGTTGATTTTTTCAGAGACAGAATTATATTCCCGCTTTCGGATGCCAGGGGAAACATTGTCGGATTTTCCGGCAGAACCATGGGCGATGAGCAGCCTAAATATATTAACACCCGTGAGACGCTGATTTACCACAAAGGCGATTTGTTTTTCGGCCTCAACATCGCAAAAGATGAAATTAAAAAAACGGATCAGGCAATTGTTATGGAAGGAGAACTTGATGTTATTTCTTCATACAAGCAGGGGGTGGGAAACGCCATTGCGATCAAGGGAACGGCATTAACCGAGCATCAGGTGACGCTTCTTGCGCGTTTTGCGCAAAAAGTAACACTCTGTTTTGATCAGGACAGCGCAGGATATGAGGCGACCAAACGAAGTCTTTCGCTTCTTGAGAAAAAAGGATTAACAACAACGGTCATTACCTTTGCGGACAAAGACGCCGATGAAGCGGCAAACAGCGACCCCATCGCGTTTAAAAAAGCAGTCAAAAACGACATTCCCATTTATGATTTTATTATATCGCGACTTTTACAAACGTTTGATAAAAGCGCGGAGGGAAAGCGAAAAATAAGCAGCGAACTGGTGCCTATGCTTTCTCACATCGAAAATGAAATCGTCAAAGAGCATTATCTGAAAAAAATAAGTACCGCGCTTGATACTTCATATGAAAGTTTGTACCGGGAAGTAGAAAAATTTGCAAAAACGAAAGAGCAAGACGTTTCAGTCGTTTTCAAAAAACAAAAACAGTCGCGGCGTGAAATGCTTGAGATGTATTTGCTCTCGCTTATTTTGCAAAGTGATAAACCGCACGTGTTTTTACAAAAAACAGAGGAAATTTTAAAAGGATATACGTTTGCAACTCCCGCGTACCAAAAAATTATGGATATGCTCAAAACGTATCTTTTGTCTCACAGCATATTTAAATCTGAAGAGTTGCATCATGTAATGCCCCAAGAGCTTTTGCAAACGTACGATATGTTTTCGCTGTTTCCGCTGCCGCCGTTTTTAAACGACGAGGCGTACACACAGGAAATTGAAAAAGTCGCAAAAGAACTTCAGATGCTGTCTGTAAAAGAAAAACTTCAGACATTGACTGAGCAGATCAGAGCAAAAGAAAAGTCAGGGGAAGACGCGGAAGTTGAAACGCTTAAAAAAGAGTTTTCAACACTTCTTTCCAAAATGCCAAAGTAATTTAGGTTTCTTTTCAGGTGATTTCGTGGTACAA
>DATIIG010000065.1:0-1531 GCA_035479835.1 Saccharimonadales bacterium (SeqCode)
ATTTACACCATAATGCGTGCCTTAACGGCCGTTTGCACTCCGCACACCGTTTTACGGGCATCGCGCAGTTTGGACATTTTCCCCACTCCACGAGGCCATACCTGCCCATATGCGTATGCGGGTAATCTCCGCCGTTGACATTCTCGTAGTGGTTGTCGCACCATGTGTGTTCCGTTGTTGCATCCGTATGAATTGGCCGACTGACGACTGACATTGATTGCCTTCCTGTGTGAACAGCGACTTTGTCGCTTCTTGCTTCTGTCGACTCGTGTCGGGTCCTGCGGATTAGGCTACTGAAAATACCTGTCTTACGTCGACATGAAAATAAAGCGCCCCGTCCCAAAGACCAAATATGACCGCCAGAAGAATAGGGATCAAGATCAATCTCACATCAATCTTCGCAAATTTTCCTATCGAAAAGACCATAATCCAGTACGCGATGAACAAAACAACCTCACCAATGATATACATGTCTCCCCTCCTTGTGATTTTTTCTTGCCAATGATCGGCACACTATTTACAAATTTTTATAAACAGAATGCCAATCACTGACGTAATTTTTCCCGCAAGTTTTCAAAGTGCGATATAAATTTGTATATGCAGCAAAAAAACAGAGCGCTTTGTGCCCTGCCTTTACCGGAAATACAAAGAAGATTATAACAAATCGGCTTGTGAAGTCAATGACTATGGGGTTTAGACACTTCGGCTGTAGTCGGCTTGGTTTTCGCGCTTGATTTTTTCATCATCAGGATGCTCAAAATGCTCTTTAATAAATCGTATTGCATCAAGCGGATCTTGCGTGTTGACAAAAATTCCCGTTCCGATTTCAAATCCGCCCAGCGCTTTTTGTCGCGGAATGAGGCGCAAATACCAGTCTCCTCCCGGGTAAATATAAAAATTATACGGGAATTCGTGCCCGTGGCGAAGATCGAGAATATGAATAAGCCGAACAAGCGTTTGGGAAAGATCGGAAATTTCACCATCGGTAATTTCCGCAAAATTTCTTCCGCGCGTTTTTGGCGCGATCCAAACTTCATCCGGCCACTGGCTCGTTCTGGGACAAAACAGATAGAAATGCATCGTTTCAACTTTCGGCTGCTCCTGCGGCTGCGACTGCGAGGTTGACTCATCCAGAGGACTTGGCCCGATTCCTGAATACGCGCTTGGGTCAAGCCGCGGCAAATCCATTTTTACGTCATTTGGTATCACCACAAGCTGCGTGTGCGGATGCGGCAAACTTTCTCCCCCTCCTTCACCGTGATTATGAAAAATATAAACCTGCCCCTGGCTTTGATGCGTTTGGAAGCGCTGGCGGTAGGTTTGCAAAATAAGCTGCGTTTGCGACATGGGCAGCTCGTCAAAACTTTTGTGGTGATCGGGACTATGAACGATAACTTCATGAACCGGCGCAAAGGGAAATTTGTTTGGCAGAACCCTTATTTGCCAGCCTGCATCGCCTTTTTGCCCGCCGACTCTGTACAATTCCTCCTCGTCTTTTTCACGGCCCAGACAAAACGGACAAACCGGCTCG
>DATIIG010000066.1:0-6211 GCA_035479835.1 Saccharimonadales bacterium (SeqCode)
GATACTATTTCTCCATGAAACTTTCTCTTTTCAAAAAATTGCAGCAATAGTAATGGTTTTTGCAGGGACAATTTTATTAGGTGCGGATCTAAAGGCATTGGCAAAAGGATTTAGGGTGAAACTTTTTGAAGGTGTGGGAGCTGCACTCTTTTCAGCATTGAGTGCTTCCTTGGGATTTTTCTTTGTTGCAATTGTTAGCCGTCAGGGAAATTGGTTTTATACAACAATTGGGATTCGGGTAACTATTTCTTTTTTTACATTTCTTCTACTTATATATAAAAAACAAACAGTCAAAAAAATGTTTACTGACATCCCATGGAGATTTGTTATTCCCGCCGCGTTTCTTGATGTTGCTGCATTTGCCCTGTATACTTTTGCTTCTTCCAAATTTGAAGTTTCATATATTGCTGCATTTGTATCTTCGCAATCATTAGTTGGCGTGTTACTTGCTCACATAATTCTCAAAGAAAAATTAGAAAAATATCAATACATCGGGCTTCCACTTATTATTGGTGGATTGGTTTTACTGAACTTATTTGTTTAGATATTTACTTTAACTTCTTTGTCATGAGGAGGCGGGTGACACTGGAGGAGTAATCTCGTTTCTTGTAAAAGTTGACCAAAATTTTATCCGTCTGGTCAACCCACAAATGTATTTCATTTACCCCGCGCTGTTTCACCAACTTTTCGGCCGCTTCAATAATAGCCGAACCCACACCTTTTCCTCTGTGATATTTTTCGACAGCAAGCCGATACATAAAAGCGCTCCAGCCGTCTTCCATAATAAAAAGACTGCCGACAATCTTATCATCAACGGTTGCTACAAGAATAAGATGAGGATCGCGCTCATGTTTTCTGTTTAGATTTTCTTCACTATCCCAGGGCAAATGCAGCATGTCCGCGTCTTTTAAATTTGCCGCAACCTGCGCGTAATCGGAAGGCTTATAATCGCGAATAATAATGTTTACTTTTTCTCTTTGCACAGAGCTTAGTCCTTAATTTTCTCCAAAACACTATCAATGTTTCCCGTAATCATTTTCCAATGTTCAATCTCTTCGAATCCGAGATTTTTGTACCACGAGAGCGGATGTTCGTGAACAATATGAGTAAATGTATCCCAAGAAACCGCCTGATATTTTTGTTTCGCAGAAATAAACAGTTGTTTGATAAGTTTAACGCCGATTTTATTTCCCTGATTATCCGGATGGACAAACAGTTCGCCGTCAGCAAGATGATTTCCATCCCACCAAGGTTTGATAAGCGCAACGATACCTCCGACAATCTTTCCGTCCATTTCCGCAACAAAGAAAAGGTCAGGTTGCTCATGATAAAACCACTCAAGAAGTTTTTGGGCGCTTGTGCCGTCCCACTCTTCACCTATTTTCAACGGATTGTACGCCTCCATATATACTAGCCCCAGTTGCTCCAAATCCTGTTTGTTTGCAAGTCGTATCGCAGTCATAGGGTAATTTTAACACAAAAATTTCCCGCGCGGTCAACTTGTGCTATGATAAATAAGTGAAGAGGATTTTTGCGATTTTGGTGGTAGTTGTAATTATTACTGCCGGAGTATGGTTTTACACGTCTTCAAAAAACGCTCCGTTTACTCCGCCCGCTCCAACTCCCACCGCTTCCCCTTCGCAAACAGTAAGTCAGGGTTTGTTGAAAACGTATACCAATACGCAGTTTGGGTACTCTTTAAAATATCCTGCTTCCTGGGGAGCAACTACAGAGCTTGTTGACAGCGGCATAGTTCTGTTTAGCAACCCACAGTATCTGCAAATGCGGCTGCAAAACCCGCAGACTTTCACAAAAGAAGATTACGCGATGATTGACACGGCAGTATACAAATATAACACCAACACCGCCGGAGGAGCGGTAACGCAAAATACCGATCTCACAATATTTCCCGCTAAAATCTATAGCGGCGTTATCTCGGCAGTACCCACAACTGTGGGCGGCGTGCCGGGTGTTTTGGTGACGCGAAAACGAATGGTTCTGAAACCCGGTCTGCCCTTTGGTATGCAAAACTGCCCGAGTGCTCAAGCGCCTTGTGAAATTCAAGACGGCACAACGCAGCAGGTATGGGCAAAAATAAAAGGGGGGATATTTTTCATCGAATATACCTATGGCCGCGGGTATACGGATAGCACCGGCGCTTTGCAGACATTTCAGCAGGTAGTTTCTTCGCTTCAATTTAGCCAGTAGACAAAAGCAAATCGTATGCTATAATACTGCAATGGCAGCTCGAAAAAGCAAAAAAAGCGTTCGCAAACCGTCACGTGTTTCTTCAACTGTGCCTTCGCAGCGAAAAAGCTTGGTTTCTTCAGAAACTTTGTCGCAAGTCAAAAAACCCTACGCGATTGCGCTTATCGTTATCGCGATTTTGTTTGTTCTCTATCTTCTTCGCAGCTGGTTTGTCGCGGCGATTGTCAACGGCCAGCCGATTACCCGACTTTCTCTTATCAATGAAATGGAAAAATCAGCAGGCAAACAAACGATGAGCATGTTGGTAACAAAAACGCTCATCGAACAGGAAGCTCAGAAAAGACACATTACCGTTAGCGACGCGCAGGTAAACGCGGAAGTGAAAAAAATAAGCGATTCGCTGTCAGCTCAGGGACAAACGCTGGATCAGGCGCTTGCCGCTCAGGGTTTAAGCAGAGCCGATTTCCCGCAGCAGGTCCGCCTTCAGCTTTTGGCGCAAAAGCTTGTGGGAAATGTAACCGTCAGCGATAAAGAAGTAGATGATTATATCGCGCAAAATAAAGACAGTTTTCCGCAGGACGCAAAAGAAGAAGACATAAAAGCACAGGCAAAACTGCAGTTGCAGCAGCAAAAAGCGCAGACGGCACTCCAATCGTTACTGCAAAAATTACAAAAAGACGCGAAAATTACCTACTTTGTAAACCTCTGAAATTATTGAGAAGCACTGACTGCTTCGTTTGAGGGAGTTGCCGGCCCGTCCGTTGAGCACATAGACCAGATGTTGAAGAAATACCTTTGTCCCGGATTAAGCAAGTTTACCGTGTAATTGTTTGCTCCGGTTCCACCGACATTTAATGCTCCCATGACGTAGGTATTAGTCATACTTCCGAAAACTAAGTGATACATATTTCCGTTCATAGCCGGTGTCCATGTGAGCAAGACCTGTCCGCGATTTCCTGTGGGAGTTGCGGTAAGATTTGTCGCCGGACCTGCGGTGCAAGCCGCAAAACTTTGTTTGGGAGATGTTACAAAAATAAGAGTTAGAAGGATTACTGCAAATATTAGTGTCAAAATCTTTTTCATAAAACACACTATACACGTACTATGTAAATAGTGTTTAAAAATAAAGTAAGAACTCTGAAAAAGCAAAACTGCTATAATGCGTTTATGAAAAATCAAAGACTTGCGATTATTTCCTACCACACGTGTCCGCTTTCCGATCACTCAAGCCGCGAAATCGGCGGCATGAATACCTATGTTCTCGAACTTGCAAAAGCTTTGAGCAGTCAGGGATATACGATTGATATTTTTACCCGCATGCAGGATAAAAACAGCCCCAAAATCGTTGATGTTTCTGAAAATCTTCGCGTTATTCATTTGCCCGCAGGAGAATCGATATCTATCTCAAAAAAGAAACTTATCAAATACACTGAAGAATTTTTAAGAAATTTTTATGAGTTTGTAAAAGAAGAGGAGCTGGAGTATTGTCTGATTAGCAGTCATTATTATTTATCAGGTCTTATCGGGCTTGCAATTAAAGCAAAGTTTAACATACCGCTTTTTGTAACGTTTCACACGCTTGGCATTATGAAAAACCTCGTCGCGCGCGAAGAAGAAGAGCGGGAAGATGTGGAGCGGATTAAAATTGAACTTTCTCTTGTTGAAAAGGCTGACAAAATTATCGCAACAGGAAAACGCGACGCGCAGTATATTGAAGCGCTTTATAATTGTCCCAAAGTTAAGATTGCAACGATTTCGCCCGGCGTTGATTTTGATGTTTTTCATCCTCTTGATAAAAACGAAGCAAAAAAACATATTCAAGCCGATATGCAGGACAAACTTATTTTGTTTGTCGGTAGACTTGAGCCGCTCAAAGGAATTGATACGCTTTTGTACGCGATGAAAATTCTTCTTGAGAAAAATCTCGGTTTTAACGTATGTTTGTGGATTGTCGGCGGTGATGTTTCAGAAGACGAAAAGAAATGGTCAAAAGAACTCAAAAAACTCGAGCAAATCAGAAAACTTCTGCATATCGGCGCGGTTGTTCGATTTGTCGGCAAGAGGCAGCGTGAAGATTTACCCTACTATTATAACGCGTCGGAAATCGTGGTGTTGCCCTCGCAGTACGAATCGTTTGGTATCACGGCACTTGAGGCAATGGCGTGCGCGACGCCTGTTATCACTACCGATGTTGCCGGTGTATCGCAACTGTTTGATGAGAAGCTTGCAACTCTGATTACTACAGCCAATAATCCCATTCTTCTTGCTTCAAAAATGAAACAACTTTTGGTAAACGATGATGAACACAAAAAAATAAGTCAGGAAGTTTTTGAAAAAGTGCAGAACTTAAGCTGGGGACATGTCGCGCAGAATTTTATTGCCATTTTGCACGAATGCGCAATGGTTTAAAAATTTGAAAAATTAAACTTCGGGCGCAAAAACGTGGGCAAGCTGCATTGTTTTCCCATCGGTTTCTACCAAATCAACTTCCGCCTGCTGAATGTATGTGGCATGATGAGTATCTTTGGGCCGCAAAGACGCGTTGGTAATCGGCAGACCCGTGATTTTTGCACGTACCAGCATAATCGGATCACCGTGACTGACCGCAATCACATGTTTACCTTCATGTTTTTGCGATATTTCCTTAATAAATTTTTCCATGCGGTTTAAAACTTCGTTTATTGTTTCACCGGTTACCCCGTTTGTGCCCGTTTTAAAAATTTCATAATCAAATTCTCTAAGCTGTTCCATCGGCAATCCCTGTCTTGAAGATGCAACTTCCATGAGCTTGCCTGAAAAATAAATTTGAGAAATGCCGAGTTCTTTTTGAATAATTTGCGCGGTTTCTTTCGCGCGAAGCAGAGGACTTGAGTAGATAAAATCAATATGTTGCGTTTTGAGATATTTTGCGGTTTGCTCAACTTGTTTGACCCCGCGTTTTGAAAGCCCGAAACCCGGCAGTCTGCCATAGAAAAGTTTTTTGGGATTTTGCGCTTCCCCGTGCCGGACAAAATAAATAGAGGTTGTCACTTGCACTATTATAACAGGTTTAAATTTGTTGTGATTTTCTCAAATGCTCAAGTCTTCTTTCCCGCGCGCCCATTGCAACAAGTGTATAGCGTTTTGTAAAGTCGCTATTTTCATGCGGAATACGAAGTTTGTCGTAAATATTTACCCTATGAACTCTCACTGTGGTAGGCGCAATATATAATTGTTCACAAATAGCGTTGTCGTTGTATCCATATATGACCCATTGCGCGATTTCCCGCTCCCGCGCCGTGAGTGTATCTAAGTAAGTTTCGGGTAGACGATACGTTTCCACGGCATCATTATCAACTGCCCATATGATTGCAACAGAAAGCGGATCCCGTCCGGCTTCTTCCTCAAAGCCTACAGTGTTTATGATATGTTCACGGATATTACTGCGAACAATTGACAGTTGCTTCTTATAGGTTTGTGGCGAGCGACCATGTTGTGCTGCGGCATTCCTATACGATCCGTCAATAACTCCCTGAAGAGCTTGAGCTTGCGCAGGCGTTATAACATGTAAAACGCGACGGGCGTATCGACTCGATCTTTCGGTGATTACGGGTAGTGTAGGACTTTCGGGTGTCATAGGGGGAAATTATATAACGCTGCGTTTGGGATGTAAAGAAGCATCGAATGTTTTAAAACAAATGCTATAATGAAAAAATGACAAAAGCGGATAAGCAAAAAGCTCTTGACAAAATTACCTCAGAAATTGAAAACTGCAAAATTTGTAAAGTCGGAAAAAGCGGCAAAGCAGTACCGGGAGAAGGAAATCCCGACGCGGATATTGTTTTTTTGGGCGAAGCACCTGGTAAAACCGAAGCGTTAACCGGAAGACCATTTGTGGGGCGCTCGGGAAAACTTTTGCGCTCTCTTATAAAAGAAGCAGGTTTAAAAGAGGAAGATATTTACATTACAAGTCCCGTTAAATATCTGCCGGACAGAGGAACGCCAACTCCCGCCGACATAATTC
>DATIIG010000067.1:0-18351 GCA_035479835.1 Saccharimonadales bacterium (SeqCode)
GGAAAAACTGATGCAGTTTTGGTATTTCGGCGATTTCGGAGCATTTGAGTACAACCTGAAAGAGTCGGACAAGTATCTGGTTGAGGCAAAAACTCTTTTTGATTATCAGCAATACCTGCTCGCATACAACGCGCTTAAAAAGTCGGACGATTATTTTCTTAAAATTAAACCCACGATTAATAAAGCACAAAGGAGCGGAAAAAGTATTGTCAATGAACAGAAGACATTTTCGGAGGCAGCGCAAAAACACATTGAAGTTTTGAGTAAACTTGAGTCAGACGTTCCTGCAACTGTTGTCTGGCAGCCGGAAAAACAGGCGGCAACAAACCTTGATTTAAAAACCGCAATTGAAACTTCGATTAAAATCCGCAAAAACAATTTATGAAAAAACTGCTGTGGATTTATCCATTATTTTTACTTTTGTTTGCCATTTTTTCATTTGCGTTTGTTGATCAAAATCTCATTTACTTAAAACGGTTTTATAGCGGTTTTGCGCTTGACCAAAGTATAATTACAAGCCTAATATATGCCGGTTTTATCGCGGCTTTCTTTAGTTTTTATTTTTTTATACTTCATTTAATACGAAAAAATAAAACAAGCGTTGCACAAACAAAAAAACTTATCGGGGCAAGCGTTTTGCTTCTTTTTTCTTATCCTGCTATGCTTTCTTATGATATTTTTAACTACATCGCAACGGCAAAAGTATTATTTTTTTATCACGAAAATCCCTATGTTGTCATGCCGATTGCGTTTGCCGGCGACCGGCTGCTTTTGTTTACCAGAGCTGCCAACAAAATCGCACTGTATGGACCTACATGGATTTTTTTAAGCGGTGTACCGTTTTTTGCGGGGCTTGGAAATTTTCTTCTGACACTATTTGCATTTAAGCTAACTGTTTTTCTATTTTACATTGCAGCCTGCGTATTACTTTGGAAAATGACAAAGAATTTATTTGCGCTTTCTCTGTTTGCGCTCAACCCTCTTGTCATTATTGAAACACTAGTCAGCGGGCATAATGATATTGTCGTTATGTTTTTCGCTCTTTTATCGTTTTACTTTTTACAAAAAAAGAAGTTATGGCTTGCGGTCATTATTTTTGTAGCCGGAATTCTTATCAAATACTCAACGGTATTTCTTATTCCGGTTTTTGTTTATCTTCTCTGGAAGACGTTTCGAAAAAAACAAATTGATTGGGAGAAAATATTTTATTTTTCGTTTTTATCGATGCTTCTTATATTTCTTCTTTCATTCGTCAGGGAAGAAATTTATAGCTGGTACGCAATATGGTTTCTGGTGTTTATTCCATTTCTAACTCATAGAAAAATCATTGTTACACTATCTTTAGTATTAACGTTCGGTTTACTGTTAGGGTACATTCCCTACATGATCAGACAAACGTATGAACCGCCGACCTTACTTTTGAAAACTGCTTTAACATTTACGCCCGCGGTTCTTACAGGCATGTACCTACTCTATAAAAAATATGCTTAAGAAATTTTTGTTTCCAGTTCTTTCTATTTTATTTGCCTTTATTGCCGGCTTTTCGCTTTTGCATAGCGGTTTGCCCCCGACTCATGATGGTGAGTATCATGTAATCCGCTTTTTTGAGTTTGACAAAATGCTGCGCTCCGGTACTTTATATCCGCGGTGGGCTCCTGATTTAAATTTCGGGTTCGGAGTACCGCTTTTCACCTACGTCTATCCGCTTCCGAGTTATGTCGCGTCATTGTTCCACGGATTGGGATTTAGTTTTATTGACGCGTTTAAGTTGAATATGTTTGCAGCGACACTCGTCGGCGGTTTGTTTTTCTTTTTGTTTGCCCGGAAAAACTTGGGAAATTGGGGCGGATTGGTGAGTTCGGTATTTTATACATTTTCTCCATATCATTTTGTTGACATATATATCCGAGGATCGGTCGGCGAAGTCTGGGCACTGGCATTTTTTCCCGCGTTTTTCTGGTCGGGGACAAAAATGTTTGAAAAGCGGGGAGAGCGGTTTGTTTTGCTTACAGGGGTATTTCTGGCTCTTATTGTTTTTTCACACAATATCTTAGCGCTTATGTTTTTTCCATTTGCACTATCTTATCTTGTTTTTTTGTTTATAAAATCCAAAGAAAAACATTTTGCAGCCCGTAGGATTATTATTTCATTGGTTTTGGGTATCGGTTTGTCGGCAATTTTTTTTGTTCCTGCTCTGTTGGAGACAAAATTTGTCAAAGGACTCGAAGTCTATGACGTTTCGCAGTATTTTCCCCAAGTATTTCAGCTTATTTTTCCCTCGTGGGGAGCAGGAATTTTCGGCGGCAGTGACCCTAATCAAATGTCAGTACAAATCGGCATTACCAATTTAGTCGCGGTGTTTACCGCGTTTTTTGTTTGGTTATTTTTATTTTTGAAAAGAAAAAAAGAAACAGGTATTTTGTTATTTTTTCTCATATGGTTTATTCTTATATTCTTCCTCATGTTGCCTGTGTCGCTTTTTATATGGCAAAAAGTGCCTCTGATGAATTATTTTCAGTTTCCGTGGCGATTTTTATCACTTGAAATTTTAATCGCATCATTTTTGAGCGGCAGTTTACTCAAAATTTGGAATAAGTGGTGGATCGCGGCGGTTTTAATTTTTTTGGCAGTAATACTCACTATTGGTTATTCGAAACCCGCGTATTATCTTGAGCGCTCAGATAATTATTACACCACGCGACCAAATTTCATTGACGGCACCAACAGCATCGGCAATGTGTTTAACACAAAGTGGGCAAATCTTTTTGAAAAAAGAGAAAATCAAAAGATTGTCTTTGACGGAGCTGTTAAAAATCAAAAAATTCAGCCGACACATTATGAGTTTAGCATTTCATCATCACAAAATCAGACAGCAATCGTAAACGCTGCATATTTTCCCGGATGGAAAGTGTTTATCGATAAAAATGAAGTGAAAATTTCTCCGTCAGAACTTGGACTTATTACATTTCCTATTTCCTCAGGCAATCACGCGGTTGAAGTGCAACTTGGCGAAACAAACATACAAACAATTGCAAAGCTCATCAGTTTTATCTCGCTTCTGATAATTCTTGGATTATTTTTTCGTTTACCCGCTTCTGTAAAGCGTTAGGAGCAAAGGGCGAGAGCGTAAGTAGTATCTGAATCCGTAAAAATCTGAACATTTGGAAAAAATTTCTTTAGATACTCTCCTAAAGAATCCTTAGTAAATTTATAAGAAATAGCAGTCAATATTTCGTCTCCGCTTTTAAATTGTACAGATTTATCAAAATGGTTAACGGTTTTATTGTTTTTCACTTTATAATACATTTCAACGCGTGAATTCTTAAATCGAGCATTATATTCAACATCATTTGCGCTTAAGCCAACCTGTTCAAGAACATGTATGAGGAATTCATCAAGGCTTTTGGCTTGATACGGCCTCGTTACATCATCATCATCATCAGATTCCCGGAGTCCATTGCCCACTACTAATGTATCTCCCTGCCGCATACTTTGTTTAATTCCGTGCAACATGTCATCAGTGTCAAAATTTCCTAAAGTATTTCCAAGAAGAAGCATACAATGCTGCTGAAATTTTCCCTCTCTCAAAAGCGGAGTAATGTTGGTTAAGTTTTCAAAATCGGAAACATTCCATTTAAACTCGACCACATCGCCAAATCCGGTATCTCGAAGCGTTTGAGCGGCTGCTCTCACCATGTATGAGCTAATATCAATCGGGCAATATCGAAGTTTCAGTTTTTCTGTAAGATCCTGAATAATTGCCGCAGCTTTTGTTCCATCTCCGCAGCCCAAATCTATAAGATTATAATGCGAATTGTGAAGCATTGAAATTATGTCAGGCACATGCTGGCGAAGGAGGGCGACTTCTTTGTCTGTTACTGAACTTTTATAGTCACCCTGGTGTTCCAGGTTAAGGTAATCTTGTGACTGTGCATCGGTAAGATACCAAAGCTTTGAATCCGCCAAATTCCATGTTCGGGTATCACCTTCAACGGAAAACTGTCTTTTTATCAACTCTTTGAAGATAAGATCATTTATTTGGGGCGTTTTTTCTTCAGAACCTGCTTCCATAACATCTGTAGAATAACATAACTGGCTTTGTTTCTCAAACCCAAGTTTGCTACAATTAAGAAATGGTAATAGCCATTGAGGTTTCTCCTCTTACTTCAGGACACAAGGTCCGAGGGAGCGGGTTTTACGTGGAACATCTGAAAAACGCGCTGCTTAAATATTGTCCCCAACATGAATACGTTTTTTTCAACCGCGGAGAAAAATTGCCGGGAAATGTTGATGTGGTCCATTATCCTTACTTTGATCCGTTTTTTCTTACACTTCCGTTTCGCAAAAAGCATAAAACCGTCGTAACGGTACATGATTTAACGACACTTGTTTTTCCTGAGCATTTTTCATCCGGCGCAAAAGGGAAGTTGAAATGGCGTTTGCAGAAAAGGAGTTTGAGAAAAGCGGATGCTATTATTACCGATTCAATTTCCTCGCAAAATGATATAGCAAAGTTTACGGGAGTTGCGAAAGAGAAAATCTCGGTAGTATATTTGTCGGCAGGAGAGAAGTTTAAAAAAATAAAAAGCACAAAAGACGAAATTAATAGTTTGAGAGCGAAATACAATCTGCCGGAGAAATTTCTTCTCTATGTAGGTGATGTGACGTGGAATAAAAATCTTCCGCGGCTTGTTGAAGCAGTGAAAATTGCCGGTATTCCATTGGTTATGGTTGGAAAAGCCCTCGGGCAGGTAAATATTGATGTCAAAAACCCCTGGAACAAAGATTTAATGAAAGTTCAAAAAGGAGTAAAAGATAATCCGCTTTTTCACATTCTCGGTTTTATTCCTGATGAGGATCTTGTTTTGCTTTATAATATGGCAACTGTTTTTGTCATGCCCTCAATATATGAAGGATTCGGATTTCCGGTACTTGAAGCAATGAGCTGCGGCGTACCGGTTATTACAACAAAAGAAGCATCACTTTCGGAAATCGCGGGAGAAAGCGCCTATTTTGTTGATGCGTTTAACACTGAGAATATCGCAAAAGGTATTGAAACGGTTTGGAATGATAAAAACCTGCAAACAGGACTCTCAAAAGCGGGTGAAAAACAGGCAAAGAAGTTTAGTTGGGAGAAAACTGCTCGGGAAACAGTAAAGATTTATGAGAAAACATATTCATAAAGTCATTTCGCACCCGCTCATATCGGGCA
Source organism: Saccharimonadales bacterium (SeqCode) (assembly GCA_035479835.1). GTDB lineage: Bacteria > Patescibacteriota > Microgenomatia > Levybacterales > UBA12049 > DATIIG01. Next base: position 5,213 of record DATIIG010000067.1, read on the forward strand.
GCACGGTGCTTGTAATTGGATCATTTACCGCAAGCGTCATCAATTATCTTTTCAACCGTCAGATGGGAGTCATGCTGGGTGCAGTCAACTACGGTGTTTTTGCGTCTCTGGTATCCATTGTCAATATTTTTTTGGTATTTGCTTTAACCATCCAGCTCGTATTTACAAAGTTTACCGCGTCATTTGTGGGACGGGGAGAAAAAGGACTGGTAGGGTTACTTTTTAAAAAAGGAACACTGTGGGTTGGAGCTATAGCGCTTGCGATTACGGTAGTGCTTCTTATTTTTTCCTCGCCGGTCGCATCAATTTTACATATTGCCCAAACCGGTCTGGTACAACTTACTGCGGTGACGCTTTTCGCACTTTTTATCGCGTCAGTGCCGCTTGGAATGCTGCAGGGACTTTTGAAATTTGGCTTTTTCTCTTTTGCCAACATATCCACATCTCTGGCAAAACTTGCGTTGGGAGTTTTTTTTGTCGCTTTCGGATTTCAAGTGGCCGGTGGAATGCTCGCTTTTTTCATATCAAGCGTTTTGACATATCTTGTCGCATGCATACCGCTTCTCACTTATCTAAAAAACATAGAGCACGATCATCCGCTGGCAATAAATTTACACAAACAAATAGGAAGCTACGGACTCCCTGTTTTTCTTTCAACGCTTGGTATCACCGCATTTACCTCATTTGATATTTTACTTGTCAAGGTCTTTTTTTACCCGAACCAGCAAATCGCGGGACAATACGCGGCGCTGTCTCTGATGGGACGGTCAATATTTTATCTCATTCAACCGATTAGTTTCGTACTGTTTCCCCTCATTGCTCAAAAAAAAGAGCGCGGAGAAAAATTACTGGGAACAATGGCGCTTTCGGCACTTCTTGTCGGAGTCCCATCAGTTGTTTTGTGCATGGTATATTTCTTTCTTCCGCATCTTGTTCTTGCAATCTTTTTTCCGACGAAAGAATACGCAATACTTTCTTCATACTTGGGACCATTTTCCATATTTATTTTATTTTTTTCCTTTGTATCGCTTCTGAACAGTTATTATCTCTCAATCGGCAGAAGGAAAGTATTCATTTTCACTATTGCCGGGGCGGTTTTGGAAGCCCTTTACATCACCATTTGGCACCAGAGTCTTATGCAAGTAATTATCGGAATGACGGTGATTACGTTTTTACTTCTTTTAAGCCTTTTGCTATACTACCCCCATGAGAAGACACCCTAAGCTCCTTTCAATAATAATTCCCGTTTACAAAATGGAAAAAAAAATCGCGGCCAATTTGCAGACAGTTCTACAAGATTTAAAAACGCTTCCCTGTCCCTATGAAGTTATTACGGTAGTTGACGGAACAAAAGCGGACAAAAGTTATAAGCAAGCCAAAAAAATAAAGTCTCATCTGCATCGGGTGATCGGATACCCTCATAACCGCGGAAAAGGATACGCAGTGCGCTTCGGCATGGCGCATAGTCGCGGAGATGTTGTGGGATTTTTGGATAGCGGAGGAGACATCAATGCAAAAGGAATACCTCTTATTCTTGAGCATTTCCGTTGGTATGACGCGGATGTTATCATCGGCAGCAAACGCCACAGCGCGTCAAAAGTTCACTATCCATGGCAGCGGCGGATATTATCATTTGTGTATCAAAAGCTTGTATGGATAATGTTCGGACTCAACGTGCAAGATACGCAGGTAGGGATTAAGCTATTTAAAAGACCGGTTCTTGAAAAAGTATTGCCGCGGCTGATTGTAAAAAAATTCGCTTTTGATATAGAAATTCTTGCCGTTGCGCATCATCTGGGGCATACCAGGATTTATGATGCGCCGGTTGAGCTTATTTTCCCGGGAGACTCGACGGTCACGAGCAAAAATTTCTGGAAAGTTTCACTGGATACACTTGTTGATACGCTGGCGGTTTTTTACCGTTTGCGAATTCTTCATTACTATGACGACGCAAGCAAGCGCAAATGGATTTTTGATAAAGAATTGAACTTTAAAGTAAACGTGTAACCGCATGCGAATTCTTATTCTCAATTGGCGCGACCCTAAAAATCCGAAATCAGGCGGAGCAGAGCAGGTAACTATGTCTCATGCAAAAGCATGGGTAAAAAATGGCAATAGTGTCACGTGGTTTACATCGCAGTTTACCGGAGGAAGTGAAATGGAGGAAATTAGCGGTGTTTCCATTATCCGAAGCGGCCGGGTTCCGGGAGTTTATTTTCGCGCGTTTTTATTTTACTTAAAGCACAGGGAAGAGTTCGATATTGTAATCGACGAAATTCACGGGATACCGTTTTTTACACCGCTTTATGTAAGAAAGCCCAAAATTGCATTCATCCATGAAGTCGCAATAGAAATATGGGACTATATGTATCCGTTTCCTCTGAACATTTTAGGAAAGATTATTGAGCGATTTTATTTTATTTTCTACAAAAGTATCCTTTTTTGGACTGATGCGCCATCAACGATTAAAGACTTAGAGGCATTCGGCATTTCGGCAACAAATTGTACCGCGATTGCATGCCCTATCAGCAATAAGCCGCTTACAAATTTACCAAAAAAAGAAGCGGTGCCTACCTTTCTTTTCGTGAGCAGAATTGTTAAAATGAAAGGTATTGAAGATGTTATTGCGGCTTTTGGTTTGATAGCGAAAAAGCAACCGAAAGCACAGCTTTGGATAATCGGAAACGGAGAAGCAGGCTACGTTCACTCGCTTAAAACTCTCGTTAGAAAAAAAGGACTATCCAAGCATGTTTTATTTCTGGGTAGGCTGGTTGAAAAAGAAAAATTAAACCGCATGCAAAGAGCGCACCTTCTGTTGCATGCATCGGTGCGCGAGGGGTGGGGCTTGGTGGTTCTGGAAGCGGCGAGTCAGGGCACACCATCGGTTGTCTACAATGTTTCCGGACTTTGCGACACGGTGAAAAACGCAGAGACAGGAGTTATCGTTTCACAAAACACGCCGGAGGAATTAGCAAAAGAGACAGAGAAACTTTTAAGTGACAATAAACGCTATGTACGGTTGCAAAAAAACGGATTAGCGTGGGTAAAGAGTTTTTCCTGGAAAGAAGCGGGACGCCAAAGCACAAAACTTCTTCAAGATACGATTAAAAGTGTATGAAAGAGAAAATGTTGGGATACAAATGGGGAATAATTATTACGCTTGCTTACATTATTGTCAGCGTAACCACACTTTCTCATTACGGAGTGGATATTGATGAGCCGGCGCATTTTACCAGAGGTCAAGCATATCTGGATATGCTTTTGACCGGACATCCAAAATATTCTCCGCAGGAATTTTCTAAAAATGCCACGTTCAGCGAGTGGAAAATTCCGCAATATGACGGCAGTTACTATTTAAAAAACGACAGCGGTCATCCCTCAACTAACGACGTTTTAGCAGCGCTTTTTAACAAAGTTCTCTTTGAAAAACTTCATATCATGGGAGATTTAGAATCATATCATTTATTTGAAGTTTTATCATCGGCTCTGCTTATTTTTCTTATCTATTATTTCATGAGAAATCGATATGGAGAGTTTGCCGGTACCGTTTCCTCACTTGCACTGACACTTTATCCGTTATTTTACGGCGAGTCACATTTCAATATAAAAGATCCTGTTGAAGCGTCATTTTATACTGGAGCGCTTTTATTTTTTTATCTGGGTCTTGAGCGAAAAAAGGCAAGATTTATTTTTGTATCGGCTGTATTTTGTGCCCTCGCGTTTGGAACAAAGTTTAATGTTATATTTCTTCCGTTTATCCTAGTTCCATATATTCTAATTCGCTACCTTCCGTTTATAAGAAAATATCGGTTGAAAGTTTTCAAAAGAATTCCAAAGTCATTTTATCTAACGCTACTTATATACCCAATCATTATCGCGGCAATTCATATTTACACTCGCCCTTTTCTTTGGTCTGACCCGTATCACAGATTTTTGGAAATAATTCAATACTACAAAGATATCGGAACAGGTACCGCGTATCAAAAAGCATATATTTTTCATCATGTTAATCTTTATCCGATATTCTTCACAAGTATCTCAACACCGCTTTATACACTATTTCTTTCCCTACTTGGCGTTTTGTACAGCATATTCATTTTGCTAAAAAAAGAAAAAGATAAATTTGCTTTATTGATTGTTATTTTCTTTTCTTTCACCATTTTCCGAGTCAGCTTGCCGGGAAGTTCAATCTACGGAGGAGTACGGCAAATAATGGAATACGTGCCGGCGATGAGCATGCTTGCCGGAATCGGTGCATTGTTTTTGAGAAACTATTTAGCACGCTACCTTGGTATTTTTATTGCGACAATACTTTTGCTCATTTTGTTTATTCCGAATATTGTAACGCTTATCCGGTTTCATCCGAATGAAAACGTGTATATTAATGAGCTTGTCGGAGGAGTAAAAGGCGCTTCAGAAAAAAAAATACCCGGGGCACTTGAGACAATGGGGAATGTTTATCTACAAGGAGTGCAATGGCTTGATAAAAACGGAGGGGATAGTCCGCGCTTTGGAGTACCGGAAGGGCTCTTATCAAATATCCCGCGGCCATTGGTCAGTAAAAAAGTAAAATTCGGGCCGTATTTCTCCGGAACAAGCAGGGCCGGGGAGTATATGATAGAAATGAACTCTGTCGAATTTCCGTTTCCTAAATATAACTTCGATTATTTAAACAATTATCTTATCCCCGTTCATATGATTACCATTGACGGTGTGCCAATCATGAAAATCTGGAAAAATGATGCCGCACACACAAAACCCGGATATCTTGAAGATGAAGAAGTGTCCGATGTTAAGCTGATTACGCCGCCTAACAATGATTTTATTGAGGTAACCTTTCCTAAATCGATAGTGACTCGTATTGAAGTTGATCATGACACGAGTAATAATTGTCTTGCCGAAGACAGCGGAACAGTAGCTTACTCACCCGACGGAAAAAATGAAGTGAATGCACCCGATGATCTATTTCGTTGGCAGGGACCCTATGCTTTTTCGCTTCAAACCCCGACTCATTTTGTTTATTTTTTCGCGGCAGTTACCGCAGAGAAAATAAAAATTATTCCTAATGACACAAACTTATGTCTGCTCCAAGTAAAAAGCGTAAAGGTTTTCAAACTGAAAGATAAAAATCCATGAAAAGCAAATCAAGGGAAAGGCTTCAAACAGAAGACATAAAAGACGCGTCTGCCATATTTTACCGCCACATTGCCGCGTATAATTTCGTTATGTCCTATACTTCGGACAAAACAATTTTGGAAGTAGGATGTTCCGACGGATATGGTACATCGCTTCTTGCAAAAAAAGCGACTAAGGCGCACGGCATTGATATTGATAAAGAAGCAATAACATCTGCAAAAAGGAAGTACGCAAATAAAAATTTATCATTTGAAACTGTTGACGTTTTGAAAATAAATGCAGGGAAAAAATACGATGTTATCATTTCATTTCAGGTGATCGAACATATCAAAGAGGTTGATGCGTATCTTCTGAAACTTCGTTCATTATTAAACAACCGTGGCATGATTATTCTCTCGACGCCAAACCGTATGCTGCGTCTTTCAAAAAATCAGAAACCATGGAATAAGTTTCACATTACGGAATATGACAGTTCAGCTTTGCAGAAACTACTTACCGGTCACTTTTCAAAAGTCGTTATATACGGTATGCATGCCAGTAAACCGGTTCTTGCGCAGGAAATAAAACGACTCAAAATGAGAAGATTTATTGCCCGGTTCGACATTTTTGACTTGTATAATAAAATTCCGCGTGAGTTGACCGACAAAGCGGTTTTTTTGCGGAAAAAGAAAAAAAATATGCCGGTTTCCGCTTCAGATTTTTGGGTTGATAAGAAAAACTTGAATCAATCTCTGGATTTAATCGCACTATGCAAAAAATAGAAAAAAAGCGAATTTTGTTTGTTACATCAACCTTTCCGAAATCCGAAAGCGACACACAGGTTCCCTGGATGGGACTTTTGGTTAAAAAATTACAAGAGAAGGGATACGATATTGAAGTTTTTGCTCCTTCGTATAAGGCACTAAAAAGTCATCAGTATTTCGGAATTCCGGTTTACCGGTTTCGATATGCCCCGAAACAACTCGAAGCGCTGACGCATGGTGACGGAGCAATTTTTAAGCTGCGCAAGCATAAATGGGCATTCTTTCTTCCGCTATTATATGTGTTGTTCGGGTCTTTTGCTATTATCCGCCTGTCATTTTCAAAAAAATATGACGTCATCCATGTACACTGGCCACTTCCTCAAACAATTTTCGGGATTATTGCAAAAAAAATGACCGGAGCAAAACTCCTTATCCTCACATTTTATGGGGCGGAATTTACTCTTGCAACAAAAACACCTTTCGGAAAAAATATTTTGTCTTTCTTTGCGGAAAAAGCCGACAAAACTGTCGTTATTTCAAGATACACGCGGGATAAACTCAAAGCATATAGCGGAGTTAGTGCTCAAATAATTCCATTTTCTTGTACGTTTGCCGCGCAAAAAGGAAATTTATATCAATCTCAGGTAGGCAAAAAGGAAATATTATATGTAGGCAGACTTATCGAGCGAAAAGGCGTAATGTATTTGCTGGACGCCTTTGAAATCGTTCAAAAAACAACGCAAGTAACCCTTCATATTGTCGGCGAGGGAACATACTACGATCGCTTAAAAAACGAAATCAAAAAAAGACATCTTGAGAAAAAAGTTTTTCTTTACGGCAGAATTTCCGAGCAGGAATTGAAAAAGCGCTACGTTGCGGCAAGCGTTTTTGTTTTACCTGCGATTACCGACAGGTGGGGAGAAACTGAGGGTTTGGGCGTTGTGCTTCTTGAAGCAATGAATTTTGGAAAGCCCGTCGTGGCAAGCAGAGTCGGCGGTATCACAGACATTGTTGAAGACAATGTCAACGGGCTTCTGGTCACACAAAAAGATACCAATAGTCTTGCAAAAGCAATAAAAAAGATTTTAGAAAACGAAGCGCTTCGCAAAAAGCTGACTACAAACGCGAGAAAAACACTGGAGGAAAAATTCAGTTGGAAGGCGATTATCGATGCTACCGAAAAACTCTATGAGTAAACTACAAATCCGATTTCGCTCTTTTATAGAAGTAATACGCGATCATTTCCGCGATTAGCCCGATTGACAAAAGTTGCACCCCCAAAATTATCAAAAGAATTCCGGCCAAAAGCAGTGGAATTTTTGCCTGCGTTGTGCCTGTTGTTATCTTGATATAGGTAACATACGCATCCATCACAAATCCTACCGTGAAAAATATCATTCCGATGCTGCCGAAAAAATGCGCGGGTTTTGCCATGTAATTGCTGATAAAAATTGTTGTGAACAGATCAAGTATTCCTTTCCAGCTTCTCCCGAATCCGTATTTTGATTTTCCGTATTTTCTGGGGTGATGAAGTACCGGTAACTCCGTAACTTTAAATTTGCTTTTTGCTGCCAGAACAGGTATAAACCGGTGAAGTTCCCCGTGGAGATATAGCTCATCTGCAACTTCATTTTTGAAGACCTTTAAGCCGCAATTAAAGTCATGTAAATGGACACCTGAAATAAAACTTGTGCCTTTGTTAAAAAGAAAACTGGAAAGTTTTTTTGAAAAACTGTCTGCTCTCTTTTTTCTCCACCCGTTTACAAAGTCATAGCCCTCATCCAGTTTTTTGATAAGGGTCGGAATCTCATCCGGATCGTCCTGTAAATCCGCATCAAGCATTATAACGATTTCTCCTTGCGCTTTTTTCAGTCCTGCGGCAAGAGCCGCGGATTTGCCGAAGTTGGCGCGAAATGTAATGAGGGTTAGATGTTTATCTCTTTTAGCCAGACGCTGCATAGTGGCAACGGAGTTATCCGTTGAGCCGTCGTCAACAAAAATTACTTCATACGGCTTGCCGAGTTTTGTAAAAACTTTTTTTAATCTTTCGTGAAGAATAGGAAGCGATCCTTCCTCGTCTTTAACGGGGATGACTGCGGAATAGGAAATCATTCTTCAATAGTTCTTTTCTGTTGGTATCGCTCAACGCTTTGCCAATTTGTCTTTGAGAAATTAAGTACTGTTTTAAATACGTCCTGATCTTTTGGCTGCACCTTGGCAATTATTCCGTTTAGTATTTCCTGATGTTTTAAGGACGCAGTTTGAAGTTTATTAAAAAATGCTGCATCGGGCTTTTTTGGTAAATTTGGCAATTCATTGGTTAGAAGCGTGTAATTATTTTCCGCTTTCAGAGCGGTTTGCCCTGCCAGTGCAATTTCGTTTTTATCAACCAGCATGTTTGCAGCCAGTATGCCCTTATCTGTTTGCAAAAGATAGAAATCAATTTTGCGCATAGGATCGGTAATAAACTGAAGTACTATTTTATCCCGAAGCACTTTAAGCTTGTACAAAGGGTTATCGGGAAGAAGACCGGGATATGCAAGCTTGTAATCAACCGGCGTCGGGGTCGCGGTTGCGGTGGGTGTTGGCGTAGTGTCTATGCTTGTTTCTTCCTGCGCATAGGCTTGTGCCTTGGTCAAAACCAAAAGTACTCCGATGCAAAGAATAAAGGCGAATAGGGTTTTTGCCGCAAAGCGCTTTAACATGGTGAGAGTATAATCAAGACGGCTTCTGATGTCAAGAGCAAAACAAATATTTACTGGTAAAAAATAAATACCTTTGTTACAATAGGCCTCATCTATGATCAAAAAACCGCTTGTCTCCGTTTTGGTACACACGAAAAACTCAAAACGCACTATTGAAGAACATCTGCAAAGTATAAAAAGCCAAACTTACAAAAATATTGAAATCATAGCCGTTGATAACAACTCAACAGACAAAACAGTTTCTATACTGAAGAAGTTTACAAAACATGTATATAACTTCGGGCCGGAGAGAAGCGCGCAGAGAAACTTCGCGGCAAAAAAAGCAAAAGGAGCATATCTTTTTGTTCCGGATTCGGACATGGTTTTACAAAAAGATGTAATTTCGCAGTGCGTTGATTTGGTGACGCGCGACAAAAAGATAAAAGCGGTAATAGTTCCCGAAAAATCAATAGGTATCGGCTTTTGGGCAAAATGCAAAGCGCTTGAGAGGAGTTTTTACATCGGCGATGAGACAATAGAGGCGGCGCGTTTTTTTGATAAGACTATCTTTTGGGAAATGGGCGGATACGATCAGGATTTGACCGGTCCGGAGGATTGGGACTTGCCGCAGCGAATACGAAAAAAGTACAAAATCGGAAGAATCAAAACACATGCAATTCATGATGAAGGACATATCGGTATATTTTTGCTTATGCAAAAAAAATATTACTACGCGAAAAGTCTTTCAAATTATCTTAAAAAACACTCGCTCTCAGTTACCGGGCGACAAATGATTTATATCCTGCGCCCCGCGTTTTACCGAAACTGGAAAAAATTACTGAAAAATCCCCTGCTAACTTTTGGTATAATCGTAATGCTTTCGGCAGAACAGTGTGCCGGATTTTGCGGTTTTATGTTTGTTAAACTTGGCTTTTTAAGCAGCAAAAAATGAAAATTCTACTTACCGGCGGAGCCGGATACATCGGTTCGGTTCTCACGTTTGATCTTTTACAAAAAGGTCATAGCATTACTGTTTTGGATAGGTTAATGTTCGGTGGTGAGAGTCTGGTCCCTTTTGTAGAACACCCCAAATTCAGTTTGATTGTCGGAGATATTCGCGACAAAACACTGGTTAACAAATCGTTAAAAAACATTGATTGTGTAATTCACCTTGCTGCACTAGTAGGTGAGCCGGCATGTAGAGAAAATCCCCGCACGACAAGACAAATTAATTTTGAAGCAACGAAGCAGCTGGCTCTTCTTGCAAAAAGAGAAGGCGTTAGGAAATTTATATTTTCCTCAACCTGCAGTAACTACGGTATTTCAGATGTGTCGCAAGAAGCAACCGAAGAGACGCCGCTAAATCCGTTGTCGCTCTATTCAGAAACGAAAATTGCTGCCGAGAAATTTATTCTATCGCAAAAATCGGGTAAGTTTTCTCCAACTGTTCTTCGTTTGGCAACAATTTTCGGTTTATCGCCGCGCATGAGATTTAATCTTATGGTTAATGAAATGGCAAGAGACGCGGTATTTGGTAAAGAGTATTCGATACGAAATGAAAATGCGTGGCGCCCGTTTCTGCATGTTAAAGATGCGGCTGATGCGATTGCCCAAATTTTAATAAGCAAAAAAAAGAGCGGAGACATATTTAATATCGTAAGCCAAAACGTGCAAAAAAAAGATTTGGTAAAACTTCTTAAAAAAGTTAACCGAAAAGTACAAGTAACCATTGATGAAGGAGGAAAAGATGATAAAAGAGATTACCGTGTTTCTGCACAGAAGTTTAAAAAAACGTTTCACTGGAAGCCGAAATTTTCCGTAGAAAACGGGTTTATGGAAATTTATGAGGCGGTTAATAGCGGAGTATTTGTCGATACGCAGGAATTTCGCTGGAACGGCTGGTTTGACAAAAGTGTTTTTGAGGAAAAATTTAAGCTATGAAATATATCGCGCAAATGGAGCCATGGATCGGTAAAGAGGAAGAAAAAGAGATTTTATCGGTACTTAAATCCGGATGGATCACGGAAAATAAAAAAACGGCAGAACTTGAGGATATACTTGGTAAATTTGTCGGCAGTCGTTTTTGTCACATGTTGCCAAACGGGACAGCCACACTTTTTACTGCGCTGAAAGTTTTAGGAATAGGGAAAGGTGATGAGGTGATTGTTCCGGATTTTACTATGGTTGCATGCCCGAACTCTATTGTGCTTTCGGGCGCCACACCGGTTTTTGTAGATATAAATAAAGAAGATCTTTGTCTGGATTTAGATGACGTTGAAAAAAAGATAACGAAAAAAACCAAAGCAATTATGCCGGTTGCGCTAAACGGTAGAACTTATGATATCAAAAAACTTTTAAAAATTGCAAAAAGACATAAACTGTTTGTCATCGAAGATGTAGCGCAAGGACTCGGTTGCTATTATAACGGGAAGCATCTGGGAACATTCGGAAATATCGGAAGTTTTTCTTTCAGTACACCAAAAGTCATCACTACCGCACAAGGCGGCGCGCTGGTTACTAACAACAGGAAGTTGAGTGACCGAATAATCAGAATGAAAGATTTCGGAAGGATTGACAGAAGCTCCCAAAATCATGATGAAATAGGATTTAATTTTAAATTTAATGATATTCTGTCTGCAATCGGAGTTGCACAGATGAAAAAACTTCATTCTCGTTTGAAAAGAAAAAAAGAAATGTACAAACTATACAAAAAAGAATTATCAGGTATAAAACAAATTTCGTTTATCGACACCGATCTTTCGCAAACTTCCCCTTGGTTTATCGATATAATCATACCCGACCCGTTAAAGCTAAAAAGTTATCTAAAAACGCAGGGAATCGGAAGTCGCGAATTTTATCCTGCTATTCATACGACAAAACCATATCGCGGTTCCGGAAAATTTCCGAATTCTCTTTGGGCTAGTAAACATGGACTTTGGTTACCCTCTTCCACTTTCCTAACAAACTCTGATATAATCGGTGTCTGCTCCGTAGTCAAGCGCTTCTATGAAAAAAACTGACGCGGATATAAAAAAACTTCTTAAGGGCAGAACCGTTATGCTCACCGGCGCTGACGGATTTGTCGGCAGTCATGTTGCAGAAAAACTTCTTGAGTACGGCGCGGATGTGCATGTGATGATTCGCCCCACATCATCGGGAATGCTTCATAATATTTCGGAAATTCAGAGAAAAATTACAATTCACAAAGCGGATTTGACGGACATGCAGGCAGTACGGCAATCGCTTCTTGAAATTAAAAAAAACGGAACAAAGAAACCGCTTGTCATGCATCTTGGAGCGCAGGCGCATGTTGGAGAATCATGGAGGCGCTCATACGAAACGCTCAACTCAAATGTTTTGGGGACGTTTAATTTGCTTCAAGTAATTGTTGATATAAAACTAAATCCTTATAAGGTAAGTTTTGCCGGAAGTTCGGAAGAATACGGAAATGTAAATCCGGAAGTAAAAGATCAATACCGGTTTGATAAAAGCGGGGGTCTTATTCTGGACGAGCGCTCGCCTCTTTATCCGCAAAGTATTTATGCAGTTTCAAAGGTTGCCGGTGATTTTTTGTTTCGCAATTTCCATAGCGCATACGGACTCCCCTGTGTAGTTGCGCGAAAGTTTAACAACTACGGACCGCGCCAAAACCCGCGCTTTGTGACGGCAACTATTATTACGCAAGCGCTTGAGCGAAACGATATAAAACTCGGCTACTTAGGATCTAAGCGTGATTTTACCTTTGTAAAAGACGGCGCGATGGGACATATTCACACGGCGCTATTTGGTAAGCCGGGACAAGTCTATTGCTTCGGATACGGAAAAACGATTAAAATTCTTGACTGGCTCCATTTAATTTTGCAAATCGGAGAAAAAGAAGGATATTGGAAAAAGAAAAAAGTACGCTACGAAAAAAACAGGGGAAGACTGGGGAAAAGCGAAGTTGATGAGCTGCGGGTAGATTACAGTAAGTTCCATGCTTTTACCGGATGGGAACCGCAATACGATTGGGAAAAGGGAATAAGTGAGACAATCAAATGGTACGCGAAAAACAGAAATAAATGGATCGGCAGGGTCGACTGGTAGCCTCATGAGTAACTTCTGGAAAAACAAAAAAATCCTTGTCACAGGCGGCAGGGGATTTGTCGGCAGTCACGTAGTAGATTTTCTTGTTCAAAACCGCGGCGTCAAACTTTCGCAAATCCGAATTCCCAAAAGTAAAACTCATGACCTTCGCAACTTTGAAAATGCAAAAAGAGTTATGAAAAGTGTTGACATTGTTTTGCACCTGGCTGCAGATGTGGGTGGCATAGGATATAGCAGTTCTCATCCGGCATCACAAATGCGAAATAATTTACTTTTGGATTTGCATATGTTTGAGGCGGCAGCGGCAAGTAAAGTGAAAAAATTTGTTTGTGTTTCAAGCGCTGTTGCGTATCCGGTATCGGCATCTTCACCGCTTCGGGAAGAACATTTGTTTGAAGGAAATCCGGCAGATGGGGGATACGGATACGGTTTTGCCAAACGCATGGCGGCAGTACTGACTCGCGCATATCGACAAGAGCGGGGACTTGAT